>JBMYRY010000533.1:0-2649 GCA_049602795.1 Bradymonadia bacterium | reverse complement strand
CCAGCGGGAGGAACCGAAGCGGTCATGCGCGCTTTGAAATCTATGCCGCATCGGTCACGCCCACCCCTGGGGCTCATAACCAGTTTTGGTCAAGATCTCCCAAGTGACTTTTTTACCGAGGTTGAGTGGTCGCAACTTTCGAGACCATTCGATGACGAACACCTACGCAGATTTGTCGCTCACTTAGTGGATTCTAGCTCACCCAAGGAGGCGACTCTAGTTTAGTAGGCCAGACTCCTACGACTTGATTAGTCGGTCGCCAACACAGCCAGCAGGCGTTCAGTCACCTCATCGGGTTGACCAACGCCATTGACTCTCTTGAGGAGTCCATTTGCGTCGTAAAATGGAATAATCGGCGCTGTATCCGCATGATACTTTTCTAACCGCGCCACGCATGCTTCTTCGGTGTCATCTGCTCGCTGCACGAGTCTTTCTCTAATGTCTTCCGGTGGTGGATTGAACTTAAGGTGATAGATCGCTTTTGTAACAGGATCAGTCCGACGACCCGTGATTCGCTCCACAATCAATGCATCATCGACCTCAATCAATACCACGGCATCAAGAGAAAGGTTCGCTGCAGTCATCGCATCCGCAAGTGCTTGCGCCTGAGGCTGTGTACGCGGAAAGCCGTCCAGCATGAAGCCCTTTGCCGCATCAGGCTCTTGAATACGCTCAATCGCCATGGCGATCACGGTACTATCCGGAACGAGGGCACCGGCACTCATATATTTCTCAGCCTCTTGCCCACTGGGTGTGCCAGCAGCGACAGCAGCTCGCAACATATCACCTGTCGAGATGTGCGGGATATTAAACTGCTTGAGCAGCCGAGCGGCCTGCGTTCCTTTACCTGCGCCTGGTGGTCCTACCAGTACCATTCTCATGGGAATTCTCCGTTTCAGTTTTGATCAAACAAATCGTCAGTTCGAGCGAGTATCGTTCGGCTCAATGTCGTCGCCCGGTTAAGAGGAAACTAAACCTCTTTCGCAATCGACGCTTCAAATAACTCATCAAGTGAGACGATATCTAGCGCTCTGGCATGCGTGCTCTCAAGCTTCACCGGGCATGCTAATCCGGCTTTGTACGCTTGGCGCCAACTTGCTGCACAAACACACCACAAGTCCCCATCCTTTAAGCCTGGAAACCCATACTCAGGTCGAGCTGTCATCAGGTCGTTACCTCTTGATTTAAGGTACTCCAAAAAAGGTGTGGTCACTTGGGCACACACAGTATGCGAACCGTGGTCGCGCGCGTCCGTATTGCAACAACCATCTCGGAACCATCCGGTGAGTGGTGCGTGGGAACACGCTTCGAGCGGTGTGCCCATAACATTGATGGATGGAAGCATTGGTTTCCTCATAGCGTTCGAATTACAGGCGCACTGTACAGGAAACCGCCGGCAACGCCAACAAAGGACTGAGACAAACCGTCGTGCCACGAAAACGTGGCACGAGGTTCAAGACTCTATTCTAGAAGAGAGACAACCCACTCGGTACAGACATTGGAATCACGTCTGACATATCTCGCGCAGAATCATCAGTGAGCGTTTCCAAGAACGCTACGAGCGCTGAGATATCATCGTCACTGAGCGTTTCGCAGCCTTCGAGCTTGGCTGAAATTGTCCCTTCTACTTGCTCAAAGAAGGTCTCGTCTTCGAAAAGTAACTCGCGGTGGACATCATTGAGATGATCTCCTGTATATGCCTGGAGTGAGCCAAACGGGTCCACGTGATGACGAATCACCGATTCGAGAGTTGCGAAGGTACCAGCGTGCAGATACGGTCCAGTCAACGATACATTTCGTAACGGAGGCGTTCGGAACGCATAGCGATCAGCCGGGTCGCCTGTCTCTAGCTCCCGTCCTCTATCAAAGCCCACCTCAGTCTTTCCCGGACCGAGTTGTGGTGCTGCAAGCGAGTGCGTTTTTTGATCCGTAAACAAAGGACCAGAATGGCAATCTGAGCAGCCAGCTTCACCGTAAAACAACTCAGCACCGCGCAATTCTTTCTCAGTCATCTGGTCATTCTGACCCGCCAAGAATCTATCGAATGGGGTATCCATGCGTGTAAACGCTGAGACCTCAAATGCCGCAATCGCTTTCGCTGCATGGGCGAATCCTATCTCCTCCGTAGTAATCTCCGGATATGCTTCTGCAAACATGTCGACATACTCGTCGTAGGATAGAATTCTCGCGATCAGTCCGGCCCAAATGGACTGGTGATCGCTGCCCTCGAAGTCAGCGATTGGGTTTGAGCCAGGTTCACCACGCATCTCGTGGGCAGACGTCGGGGGAAACATAGCCTGCACAGCAAGTACACTATCAAGTTCAGTCGGCAAACTCGTCCCCGCCGGTGAGTCAAAATATCCCGCAATAATCGACACACGCGCATCCCAGAACATCGTATCCCATAGGTCTACGCCTCGGTTGAAGAGATCTGGTGAATTCCGAGGGATGACAGGGGCTCCATTGGTCTGAAGTCGCGATGGTCCAATGCCCTCACCGCCTACACCAATCGAAGTAGGCAAACCATCACTCGTGCCGAACGATGGGTGGTGACAGGTCGCACATGAAGTGTCACTATTTCCGCTGACAATCTTGTCAAAGAACAACTTTTGACCGAGCTTTACTAATGGGTCAGAGAAGGGTCGTACA
>JBMYRY010000532.1:0-2651 GCA_049602795.1 Bradymonadia bacterium | reverse complement strand
CGTTGACCCAGCAAACAATCGTAATACAGTGCGATTTTCAAACCTGAAAATGAACCAACATTTGCCCTCGTCCGGATTCGAGTTTATTCCGCCTGAAGGGGTCAAGATCCTCTAAAACTCAATGGTCTTGATCAGAAAATGACAAAGTAGATAAAAATTATTTTGACCAACGGCTCGGTCGCTGCTAAGTAGTTTCTCCGCTGAGGAGTCGTAGTTCAGTTGGTTAGAACGCCGGCCTGTCAAGCCGGAGGCCGCGGGTTCAAGTCCCGTCGACTCCGCCAAAGCCCGATGAGTTTATCATCGGGCTTTTTTTTATGCAGCATCCCAACGACTGACCAATTCATTAATGACCGCAGTGTTTACTTCTCTTGGTTTGGCGCCCCGGCTTGGTCCGACTAGCCCATCTCGCTCCATTTGATCGACCATTCGCGCTGCGCGATTGTATCCCAAAGATAATCGGCGCTGTAAATGACTCGTACTCGCTCGACTATCTCGAGCAACGACTCGAACCGCTTCCTCATACATGGGATCATCATCGCCAGCGGAATCATTGTCTTCAGCCGCCTCATCAGGCACTTCAAGCACAGATTCATCCAAATAATTAGGCTCCATTTGTTCAGCAATAAAGCCCACAATTTCGTGAATCTCCTCTTCGGAGAGAAAAGCACCATGAATACGTGTCAGCTTAGATGTACCCGGAGGCATAAAGAGCATGTCACCCTTACCCAAGAGATTTTCTGCACCATTCGTCGACAAAATTGTTCGACTATCAATCGCACTCGACACCTGGAAAGCCATCCGAGTAGGAAAGTTGGCCTTGATGACACCCGTAATCACATCAGTCGATGGACGCTGAGTCGCCAAAATGAGGTGAATGCCGGCAGCTCGAGCTTTCTGCGCAATTCTTGCTACGCAATACTCAACCTCTTTACCTGCGACCATCATTAAGTCTGCGAACTCATCGATAACAACAACGATATAAGGCAGCTTCTCTTGATTCTCGTCTTCAGATTTCACCGAGAGATGAGCGATCGTGTCGGAAGAGTCATCGCTCTCAGGCGTATCGGCGGCACGCTCAATGGCTTCGGCTTGAGCGCGAAGCAATGACGCTTCATTTTCGGCAGCAATCTTTTCCACCTTTCGGTTAAAGCCTCGAATATCTCTAACACCCGCATCTTTCATCAGTCCGTATCGACGTTCCATTTCATCAACCGCCCATCGAAGGGCAAGAGAAGCCTTCTTTGCATCGGTGACAACGGGTAAGAGTAGGTGGGGAATACCTTCGTAAATTGATAGCTCAAGCATCTTCGGGTCCACCATGATGAAGCGAACCTCTTCTGGCGTCATTCGATACAATAAGCTTGTGATCATACCGTTAACACCTACGGACTTACCAGACCCGGTGGTACCAGCCACAAGTAAGTGTGGCATTTTGGCTAAATCGGTGATGATCGGTTCACCATGGATATCTTTACCCAATGCCATGGGCAAACTATGCTTTTTAGAGTTAAATGGCTTGGAACCAATAATCTCCTTAAGCCAAACCATTTCTCGCTCGGCGTTGGGTACCTCAAAACCGACAACACCCTTCCCCGGAATTGGAGCAACGATACGAACTTTGACCGCTTTGAGCGCCATGGCAAGGTCATCCGCTAATCCAGCAATTTTGCTGATGCGAACACCAGGAGCTGGCTCAAACTCATACATGGTAACCACGGGTCCAGGATGAATTTCCGTAACACGTCCATCGATTTTGAACGTCTTTAGAGCATCCACCAGTCTAACCGCTTGCCCCTGTAAGAAATCGGGATCTGGTTCAACCTGATTAGTGTCATCGTAATCCAGAAAATGTAATGGAGGTAATCGATATTCCTCAAAACCCCCAGCCGTGGGGAGGGGAATCTCGATTTGCTCTTGGGGTTGAGCCTGAGCCTTTCGTCGATTGACAATCGGCTTCTCCGCTGGATGGTCAATCACCTCCTGAGGTGAGTCGACGCCATCCGTTGTGAGTTCGGTCACATCCTCAATCAGTTCGTTCTTCGACGTCGTAAGCATCACACGTTCATCTGTCTGATTGATGGAGGATGGCTGATTAATGTCAGCAGCGGACGGAGATGTATGACGACCAGAGTGTCTGATCAACGGTGCGGGTGGGTCAGGGTCTAAACGTCGCGCAGAAGAATCGGTTACTGCGTGATCATCTGATGCTGCCAACAGGTCTGTGGAACCGGTTGCAAGTGCCGGTGACCTGCTTGAAAACATTGCCGCAAAGCTTGTCCTGAATGAGGGCATGCTCTGCTTCATATCTCGCATTCGGTTAATGAGCAACTCACCCAGCTTCATCACAAGGGGGACGACGTACTCCACAGCCAAGCCCCTGATACTTAATTTCGTCGTAACCACGAAGGTCGTAACCAGAAGGGCATACAATAGAATTAACGAGCCCCAGAAACCAAGGAATGCCTGGAGTATTTCAGCGACGTGAGTGCCAATAACGCCACCGGCGGGGTAGCCATTGAGAAGTTTGGGCGCCAAATATAGATGAGCAAGTGTGCTACCAAATAAAATTAAAGTTGGAAATCCAAAGCCAATAGACATCCTCAATTGCATCGGTTTTGCAAACAACAGACAAATGCCTGGGAACGCCAACC
>JBMYRY010000531.1:0-2657 GCA_049602795.1 Bradymonadia bacterium | reverse complement strand
CCTCCGGAATTACCCAGGCATACAACAAGCCAGAAAGGCGAAGATGGAACAATTCGCATTCATGGACGTGTGATTAGTGACCGAATCGAATTGTTGATTCAGTCAATTAATGGCACTCGATTAGAGGTCGAAACAATCGAGAATAATCTCGACTTGGCTGCTAGCCGATTGGCGAGTCGCATCCTTGATTGCTTGCCACTGAACAACACCCTTCAGCCGCCGATCAAACCACCGTCGATCTTGACCGCGCTAGGGCTTGGCGCCTCGAGCTACCTCCAGTCTCCTGTAGGGAGATTCTTGTTTTATGACACCCTCATGAGCTTCCAATATGCAATCTCTGATAGCCTTGAGTGGTGGACTCATTTTAGAGTCTCAAATTCTACTGCCGACGAATCCAAACATATTCGTGACCCGATTACTTCGTTCAGCCTTAGTTTCGGTCCACGACCCAGATTCCAATTCGGCAGAACCAGCTTCTCAGTCTATCTTTCGCCTTGGATCGAGCGACGTGGCGCATATCGCACAACGACTAATCCCTCCTGTAAATTCTTCTCGCCCAATGCGGGTATTCCCGAAACCCTCTGCAACTTCAAGCGAGAGGTCATCACGTACGATTCGGATTGGACAACAGGTATCGTCTACGGAGGACAACTACAATTTCGAATAAAGAAGAGTGTTTACGTGTTAATGGCCGCCTCGGTCCACACAAAGCTGATAGAAGACATCCAAACATCGATGCAGCACTTGATTGGGTCTCACGTCTCTCTTGGATATCAATTCTGAGACGACATCACGGGATTATGTAGCGTAATGACCTGACGTTCGTTCAGATACAAACGCGTTTCCAGCAGATCTCCAGATACAATAGGCGCCACTCCAGGCGGCGTGCCGAGCGAAATGATGTCATCTTGATTCAGGGACATATGATGACTGATCCATGCAACGAGAGCAAAAGGACTCATCCACATGTCCGTCAGATACCCATGTTGACGTACCTGCCCATTGACCAAGCACTGAACGGATAGCTCAGACCAATTGACACCACAGAGCAACTCATCACTCATCGGACAGAAGGTATCGTATGACTTCGCCCTGCTGAATCGGCCCATCTCGCTCTTTTGAACATCTCGCTCAGTCACGTCGTTCAGAACCGTGTATCCAGCAATCGCGTCGCAGACTTGTTCAGGCGTCGCGTTGGATAATGGACGTGCTAAAATCACGGCAATTTCGCCCTCATGATGAACCTCGCCCCCGCCAACCGGCAATCGTACGGGTTCTCCATTATGGATGATTGAATTGGGGCTCTTGAGAAAGAAGATGGGCTGTTCGGGCACCGCATTCCCGAGTTCCTCTGCATGCTTAGGAAAGGTACGCGCGAGACAAACAAGCTTTGGACTATTTTTTAGACGTTTTGCTGCATCGCACTTGCGAATCAGACTCACTTCTTCTTTTTCTTCTTCGTTGAAGGAGTGATGATTTCGGGGTTGCACCGACAGCCATCTGTGGTGCGCTGGGCTTGCTTCTTTCGCTTAATGCCCTTTGTGTATTGCTCACAATGCATGTAGCTGTAGAAGTTCAACGTACCGAGTTGTGAGTCATTTGTCTGCCACCGGTTACACTCTTTGGGTACCATCTTGAACACTCGGACATAGGTCGCCTCATTACCTTGATTCACAGGCCACAAGTGCGTTCCGATATACAAAGGAAAGTCCTGGTATCCTTCCCGTTGAGCAACAAGCGGTAACATGTGCGCAGTGTCTACACCGTTGATGTTGCCTGGTGCAGTTGTGAGTTGGAAGAGAGTCTCGCCACGCTCATTGGGATTAGGACATTTCTTTAGAGCTGCTTTCGCTTTTTCGTCCAAATTGATTCGACTGAGCGTTGCCTTGTCCGTGCAAATCATTGCTCCTTTAGGACTCGCGTTAAGCATCAGACTTCCGAACCGCTTCTGCTTCTTAAGTTCTTCGTACGTAAACTCTTGCTCCTGGTGACGAGCAACAGCCTCTCTCAACTCGATAATACCGCTTAAACCGGCCCCCTTCTCTGAATAGAAGCCATCGGTGTATTGCAGGGTTACGAACGCACCGGAACACACAAGGATCATGAGGAGAATGAGTACGCTATTGATTAGACTCCCACCACCGGATGGACCATCCGATGAGTCGACCTCCTCGCCATGCGTTGTGAGCATGCGCGTCGCCGATCCGTGGTCGGGTTCAACGGTCCACGGATAATTGATCTCATTCGCCCCCTCGGAAGACGCGCCGCTAGGTTGCTCAATCACCTCATTGATGGCCGCCATATCGCCGGTCTCTTCCAATTCTTGGCTTACTTCCACCTCGACCGATTTGTCGTTGTCTTGCATCGAGTTTTCTTCTGACATTATCTTCCCACCTGTCTAAGCATCGTCGGTCTGCATCATCGCTGAACGATGGTTAACGCCGTGTCACCGTTGACGCAGTATTGCCGGATCTTTCCGTGAACTTCAATATCCTTCTTGGTGTCATAACAAAAGTGCCGATAATTGCACCGAAAAGACAGGTTTTTTTGACCAACCGTCTCTCGGCATCTGTTATAACAGGAAGCAAGAGTGAAGTGTAGGCAGGGCATAAAGCACAACTGCCATTGTTCTAAAAGCGATCAGAAGAGCGAAAGAT
>JBMYRY010000530.1:0-2658 GCA_049602795.1 Bradymonadia bacterium | reverse complement strand
ACGTAACCGCCCTAAACCAAAGGCAGCCGAAATTGTGTGCTCAGGTGTTTGACTGTATGCAGCAGATTGTAAATGACGCCGTGGCTCATCTGCAGCACGGAGATCTAGTTGCCTTGGGTGACCTCATGAATGTGAATCATGGCTTATTGAGCGCTTTGGGGGTTGTTTCGGACCAGAACGAGCAGATGGTAGCTCTAGCCCGACGTGCAGGCGCATTAGGTGCGAAGGTCACCGGCGCTGGATTTGGGGGCGCCATGATTGCGTTGGCCCCTGGGCGCACAGCGCAAGTACATCAGGCGCTTGAGTCTCACGGATTTACAGCCTTGGTCAATCAAGTGGGTAATCACTAGAGTCGCTTTCTTTACGACACCGAACTGGCACTCGAGAAGCGATGCACTGACCAGTGGTCCTTAAGATGCTTTTCAATCGAAGACGCATGCTCGTCATCTTCACATGGGATCCATGCCAGATCACCGCCACCTGCACCCGTTGTCTTTGCGATTGCATTGTGGCGTACAAGCTGAGCATTGAGCGTGTCGAGTTGAGCTGGCACAATATCGACCCCCGCGTGCTTTCCAAGTACACGTAAGATTTGATTGTTATGCAGACAACACTGTCGCAGACCTTTAAGGTTGCCAGATCTCCATGCTTCTATCGCGAGTGCAGATAGGTCACTTAACTCTTGTATGCGTGCCGCGTAAAGATCGGGATGCTCAGTTTGAACATGTCTTACTGCTCGGACGAATTTTGGTGTTGAAGCTGCGATGCCTAGGTGGACAGCGAGCAGGGTTGGTTGCGTATCGGTCGTAAGCATATCTACGACCGCTATTCGAGGACCTGCGGTGGCAACATGGCGGTTCTCACGGGTGGTGACTGGGTGAGCATGATGCCGGAGTTGGTATTGAAACATCCCACCGAAGACCGCGGCGGCAATATCTACGCCGCTGCCTAACCCCTGGGCACCATAGTGTGCGCGATGTGCCGATGCGAATACGCTTTCAGGTGTAAGGGATGAGCCAGCTATACGAAGCACTGCTTTCAACAAGGCGGTTGTAACGGCTGCGCTACTTCCAAGACCAAGCTTGATGCCCTGAGGATCCTTATGGAGATACAATTCGCTGCTATCGAGTTCAAAGTGGGCATGAGGCGGTGAATGTTGTTCAAATATGCTCCGTAGAATCGGTGGTGCTTCCTTCAGATTCTCTATGCTAAAGCGACCGAACCCTTGGGCGTGCACCTCAAAATCGGCAGCCGGAGTCACGTTGCAATGCACGAATCTGTCAACGCTCGCGACAAGTGCGCAAGCACCGTCAAGGACCGCGTATTCACCGAAGAGTACGACCTTTCCCGGTGCACTCACTTTGAAGGAAGGCATTACCGAAGACACACGCCTGCCCCCATTGCGTCAATGGTGGTTCTATAACTCAACATTGTGTTCTCAATTGCTTGATGAACCACAGGTGCATCATCAGGCAGGCACAGTACTTTAACGTGTGGTCCGGCATCCATTGTACACCAGGCTCCGGTTCCATTCGCACGCAGCTCTTTCATCAGATGCCAGATGGCGATGGTTTTGGAATTCCAATAAAGCAGCGGCGGTGACGCTGCTAGCATACATGCGTGCATTCGCATGGTGGAACGTTCCATCGTTGTCCCGAGTGCCTCAATGTCTCGCTTGGAGATTGCATGACGTGCGTCTTGCAGATCGGCTGGATGTGCGTTTACCCATGCATCGTAGTAACTACTCGTTGCTTTTGTATGAGCCATGCCGCGGCGCGAAGATGTTGTCTTTTTGTGTTCGCTTAGTTGGGCAACGACCATGGTTAGGGGCCAAGCCTCAGGCGTGCTGAGTTGGGTCAGTTTCCCTGATTCTTTGTGGAGTTCTACGAGACCACCTAGCAAAGAACGTGGTGCCGACCCGGATGCTTTTCGAACGAGGTCGAGCACCGGATGCCAGTCGTCTTGACCTGTGAAGAATTTCCACGCGCCTGTGACTAATGCAGCAGAACCGCTTGCCGAACTGGCGAGCCCAGACGCTGTTGGGACGAAATTCTCGCTTTTGATTCGCACTTTCTCAGTGACATTGGCCCTCTGTCTGATTTGGTCAAGGATTGTGAACACTCGCTGATCGGATGTGCTTTTACCGTTGAGTTCAAAGTGATCACTTTCGTCTTCGGAGACGCTAATACTGGTTTGAGTGAAAAGATCGCGTAGAGTCATGGAGATGCTGCCAACAGCGGGCAGATTCTCATTGGTATCACGTTTACCCCAGTATTTGACCAAGGCGATATTCACACCGGCTCTTGCTGTGACGGTCCTGAGAGAAGGCATGTACAGTCCTTTGGTCTTACTGAACGGCTGAGCCAACGATACCTTCGACCTCTTCGATGGTTTTGGGAATCATTGCGGTTAAATTGTGAGGCTCACCATCAGTGATGTGAATGTCGTCCTCAATACGAATACCAATGCCACGATAGCGTGTAGGTACAGAATCATCCGACGGTGAGATGTAAATGCCTGGTTCAACTGTACAGACCATACCGGGATGTAAGGTACGAGAGCGACCGTCGATTTCATTCGGTCCAACATCATGTACGTCCATACCGATCCAGTGTCCGGTGCCATGCATGTAGAACCTACGGTAGCTTTTAGATGTGA
>JBMYRY010000529.1:0-2659 GCA_049602795.1 Bradymonadia bacterium | reverse complement strand
CGCAACGATCAAATCCCACTTTTCACGTGTCTTTTGCAAAAAACCATCCGCATCTAGCGCAGAGGTCTGAACCGTCGCAACCTGTATCCGTTCATTCACGAGCGCGCCCGGAACATTTTCGGCCGACTGCCACACCGGGCGCTCTCCTCCCAGGAGGCGGTTTGCCTCCTGGCTTTCAACTCTTTGATTCAGGAGTGCGCCTTCGTTTAGTTGAACCAAGGGGGTATATGTCTTAGCCAATTCAATCATTCGGGCATCTAGGTCAACGAGATGAACATGTTCCACGCTTCGCCACTTGAGTAATTCACGAACAGCCAAGCCATCACCACCACCTAACACTAGGACACGTTTTGGACCACTTGGAAGGGCACTCGCAGCCGGATGAATCAACAATTCGTGATAAATGAATTCATCTTCTGAATCAAATTGGAGCCGCCCATTTAGATAGAGGCTTAAGCGATGACCGTGCCCCGTAAACACGATATCCTGAATTTTGGTTTGCTCATGGTGTTGAATCGGTGAGGCATATAGCCTTTGTCTAGCTTGCTCAATCAACCCTGGACCTTGATGATGAACCAGAGCAATGACTCCGGTAGCAAGAAGAGTACAACCGAACAATAAACCCGGACTTTTGAGCCAACCACGCAGCAACCACATGCTCAACAACGCCACTGCCACATTAAGTCCTGACAAGAGCAGTGAAATCTCAACCAAACTTGTTGTTGGCAGCAAAACGAACGCCCAGATGAGCGCCCCAATTAGCGCGCCTACATAATCAAGCGACAAAACATCACCCAAATTGTCCTTCAAATCACCACGCCAACGGGTGTTCATTCGAATCAGCAGTGGAATTTCAAGTCCGATCAAAAAGCCTACCAAGAATGCTAGACCGTAAAGTACGAGGTGAAAGTGAGTAAGGTAGGCAAATCCCAAATACAACAAGAAGGGCGAAGACGCACCGAGGATTGCAAGACATAACTCCACACCGATAAAGATGTCTTCAAGAGCACTACTATCGTCTAATTGGCGCTGCAATAGTCCTGACACCCCCATAGCAAAAAGCATTGTTGCTATGACCAGGCTAAATTGCTCAATGGAATTACCGAGAAGATGCGTTGCCAGTGTAGAAAGCACATATTCATACACAAGACCACACCCCCCCAAAAACATGACGACGAGCCCTAACATAAAACGTTGAGCACGGGGCGGCATTGAATGAGAAGATGTATTTACTGGGTCAGAAGATCTGAGGGTTTCCATCAACTATGCTCTTGAAAAACTGCTTGTATCGATTGCGAATGGTAATATCATTTTGGAACACAAAGTGCCCCACATTGGGCACTTGCAAAAGCCCTGCGGCGGCGTCACCGTTCGCTACATTCCCGTCGAAGGGAGGAATCCCTGATGGCTCAATTCCACGAATCTCGTTCAATTCAATGGGGACCCTTATTGGCGGAATAATGGGAACCGCTCCGGACGCTGCGAGAGAAAATATCGCATCCGGCGGCGTATACTCGTCATCGAGTCCCGCGGTCATAAAGATACTCTTGGGCACTCCGCCGTCACGAGGCTCATCGAACCAGAAACGCGCATAATTAATGGGGTCGCCCGGCTCAATGAACGTCTGAACTAAAAGGAACAGTGGATGCCATCTATCGAGCGTTTCGTTGTCGCCGAGCATCACGAGCATTTCGGCGAAACCGGCGATGTCAAAAGGTCGCTTTTTCTGTTCCAATGTGATGGCAATGTTACCCCCTGCTGCGGACAGCATACCTCCGGAGACATTACGGTCCACAGCCAAAAAGAGAGGACCATTGACGCCTCCCTGAGAATGTCCGAGATACATGAGACCATTTGGGTCGAAACGGAAACGAATATCCTCGGCAGGCTCTTCAGGTATGTCTGCATCAAGCTCGTTATCAATTGAACCGTCGTTGGAGTCGTCAATTGATCCATCGTTGGCGTCATCGACGGTTGCATCCCCCATCTGTGTGGTGGCATCCGTCATTCCCTCTGCGTCCATCTCTGGAAGCCCCGCATCGAGATCTTCTATGATGTTCGAATCACCTAGCCCGCTATCGACACTCAGTCCACCATCTGCCATCTCCATAGTCGATGGATTGCCAGCGTCATCGTTCCCCGCATCCAATGGGACATTCTGATCCTCATCACGTTCCATGGTCTCAGATTCCGGCTCCGGCTCCGGCTCTGGCTCAGGCATTTCTTCACCTTGACCAACCACCAGGGTTTGGGTGCGAAGTAAACGCGCCAAAGACACAAAATCGGCTGCCGACTGCCTCACATTGTCGCGACCAGCGAGTGGGTTAATAAAATTGAAGAACAGTGCAGCAACGCAAGCACTGGGATCCCCCTGCGTGTCACACCCATTCGGTCTATCGTCTCTGGGTCCGTGATGTACCTGGTCGATTCCAATCGTCGCAATCCCTACGCGAGCCAAGGTAGCTGCCGCGCCCGAGTTAATGTAACTTCGGTAGTCGCCACCTGTCCCATGACCGTACATGACCACCGGCCACCCCGACTCAGGCATTTCCGTGTTTGATGGAATACTGATTGAAAAGCGTAGCCGCTCAGTTCGCTGGATTATCGGCTCGCCATTCTCGTCATACCAATCGTGAACGTCGTCAGTTGTTGTGATGAC
>JBMYRY010000528.1:0-2661 GCA_049602795.1 Bradymonadia bacterium | reverse complement strand
ACTTCGGTGAACCTTATGCTTTCCACTCAAGCGACCTGATTGGTTTAACATGAGCATAGGTCAGAGGGATGCGAGATTTTTTCGACATCGATGCGCCAGAACCGCCGTGCCGCCAACAGCCAAAATGGCCATGGCTACCAAAAGACTCAAGCTTGCTCGATAGCCGTAATGGTCCAGCACCCAACCGATGACCTCTTCTTGAAAGATGGGACCAATTGAGCCAATCCCATTGATTAGACCTGCTGCAACAATGGCACCTCGACGTCCACCAATGTCGATTGCACCAACGCCAGCGATCAATGAGTCCGGGCCCATGAGCATAAATCCACAAAGGGATAGACCCACCGCAAAAAGCCATAGGTTTTGCATGCCAGCCATCGTTAAAAAGATGAACGCAAACACCATCCCCGAAGTCATGAGTAGAATGGTTTGGTAACGCCGCCCAGCAAAGAAATGGTCTGATGCCCAGCCTGCAGCGAGTACGCCCGCAAATCCAATCCAATCAAATACGGTTGAAATGTATCCGGCAGTCGCTGCATCGGTACCAAAGAGTTCTTCAATGGCCAGAGGTCCCCAACTGTCGAGGGCATAACGTAAGAACTTAAATGTGAAATAACATCCACCCATTAAGAAGATGGTCACCACCACTTGACGGTTCCAACCCGCAAACAGTCCTTCGGTTGCTACCGGGTCATCATTGGCTTGTGGGACCTCAACTGCTTCCACCATGGCAGGCAAACCCACATCTTCTGGATTGTCTCGTTGGTAAAGGTAGAAGAGAATCCACACGCCTAACATGATGATTGAGGCGCCCCAAAAGGACCACACGGCACCCGCGATTGCGATCATAAAGGCGGCAAACATTTTGGCTAGAATGCTCCCGAGTTGGTAACAGGTTGCCCACAGTGCCATGACCCGCCCACGGCCTTTCCGCTCGAGCCAATTACCCAAGACTCCCACGTTGCCAGGCCAGCCGGTTGATTGAGCAAATCCGTTGATGATCATCAAAATAAGAAATGGCCAATAGCCAGCCGGACCCGCCAAATAGCTGAAGCCGAACGCGAGGTTGCAGAGCAGCGTCATCCCCATCCCAGCGAGTAGTAATAGGCGAGTGGCGATTCGGCGCCCCAAGAATCCGGTCATAAACTGACCCAGCATGTAGGCCGCTAAATACGCGGTAAAAAGGTGGGCGACATCGGAACGCCCAATCTCCATTGAGGACATGATGGATGACTTCGCGATGGCAAAGTTCTTACGACAAAAATAAAAGCCTGCATATGATAGCCAGGTGGTGGTCAGAATTCGGACGCGCCACATCCGCACGGTGGGTGTGTTTGATTCACTCATAGGGCTGTTCACTCTTGAAGGTGAAGAAGTCCGATGGCAGTGAAAGGAAATCATTGATCCATGGCTTATGACCGCTCTCTGAGCCGACTGCGATGACCATGCCCCCTGCGGCTAGACCAGCACTCACACCTGCGGCAGAGTCTTCGAAAATCAAGCAGTTATCTGGGTTCACGTTTAAACGCTCTGCTGCAAGCAGATAAGGCTCGGGTGATGGCTTAGATCGGATGCAATCTTCTGCACAGACACGAACGGAGACTAAGCCGGTAATCTTGAGTTGGTCGCACACGAGCGCTAGGGTTTCTCGGTTGCTGGATGTGACGATGCCTACGGGCAATGACTGGGCAGTTCTTCGGATTGTCTCAACTGCACCCGGGATCGGATTTGGTGGTTGAGTGACGAAGGTTTGATGAAATGCCCGCTGCAAGTCTAATGCGACACTCGCATGAACCGGAATCGGGTATTCATCCACTAAGGATTGCGCAATCGCCGCCCAAGTAACCCCGTGGTACCGGGCGAGCTCTAAGCCATTTTCTGTATCGATTGAATACTTGGAAAGCAGTTCTGTAATTGCGTGATCTGTGCGATCCTCACTCTCGATGAGGGTGCCATCCATATCGAATAGGACCGCATCAATTTGTTGGTCAAGCGACAGAGACGTCATGACCCGAACCAGTTCAGAGCAGCAGGGCGGTGGTTCTGATAGATATGTTTCACTTCTCGATATTCATCCAGTCCGACCCGCCCTAATTCTCGACCGATGCCCGACTGTTTAAAGCCTCCCCACGGCGCTTGAGCAAAATAGACATTGTAGTCATTGACCCAAACGGTGCCAAAGCGAAGCCCTCGGGACATGCGTTCAATCCGCGCAGGGTCTTCAGTTCGAAAACCTGCCGATAGACCGTATTCGGTATCGTTAGCCATTCGGAGAGCATCCTCTTCTGTTGTGAACCGTTCGATGGTGATGACCGGACCGAAGACTTCCTCACGGACCACAGTCATTTGGGCGTGACATTCGGTGAATAGGGTGGGCAGATAATAAAATCCGTTGGCAAGCTCGGGGCTAGAAGGCATTGCTCCCCCAAGCACGAGTGTTGCACCTTCGGCTTGGGCTTTGGCGACTCTAGCCGCAACACCATCTCGATGTTCAGCAGAGATGAGTGGACCCATCTGCGTTGTCTCTAATACGCCATTACCCAATTTGATGCGCTTCATTCTTTGAATGAGCCGCTCAGTTAATTCATGGCAAATCTCGTCTTGGACCAATAACCGAGTACCCGCCGAGCACACTTGACCGGCATGAAAAAACACAGCATT
>JBMYRY010000527.1:0-2688 GCA_049602795.1 Bradymonadia bacterium | reverse complement strand
TTAATCAAATCAATACGCCACCGTAGATTCGGTGATGGAAACCCTTTGAGAGATCGACGTGCAGCCTCAATACGCTTTAAAGCGTCACGATATTGGTTCGCCTTTGCATCCATCTGAGCCAGACACGCGTATCCTGCTGCTCTAAATCTCCGACTTGTAGGCAGCGAAAGCTGAGGGACAAGCACCGAAAGACTGGCTCGTGCTTCCTCATGGCGAGGTGTCGATGCAAGTAGACAGCTTTGAATCACCGTCGTCTTGCGAGCGTGCTCAGTCTCAAAATATGGTTCTAATTTTTCAGCGGCCTTTTCCAACTCTCCGCCTCTAGCCAAAAGTCGAGCTTGCTGTACAGTCGCTTCGAATGAGGGCGCAAACTTGTTTACCCATGTCCACCGTTCAATCGCCTGCGATGTAAAACCTGCTGCTTCAAGCGTGAGCGCCGCAATGTGATGTAAACTGCCGTACACTGCTGGCGCCTTCACGTTACGAGCATGCAGATGAGCAAGTCCTTCGTTCGCATGTGCAAAGGCTGGTGCGTAAGCGCCTCGGAGGTAAAACTGTAAGGCACTCAGACGATGAGCAGCCGCAAATGTTTCGTCGCGAATTCCCGACGAACCGCGCAATACATCTAGAGCGGCTTCGGTTTTATCGAACAAGCCCTGCTCCAACAATCCCTCGATCTTGATCAACTCCAAGTCCAACACCAGATGCATTCGGTCACTAAGAGGACCTCGATACAACCCTTGAACGACCGTCAATGCTGCATCTACGCCGGTATAGTCGCCCCTGATTCGGTGCGCCTCAGCAAGACGCAAGTGTGCGTCTGCAAGCTGTCCTTGATGCTTTAGACGAGCCCCATCCACATCATCGCGAAGGAAATAAGCATTGCCGTATACCGGCTTTATCATTCGATCTAACAACGACACACTCGCTTGCCCGAAGGTAATCGCTCGGCTCAGTTTCCCGTCCGCTAAAGCTCGATTGCTCTCTGCTTCGAAGCGTTCGATAGCTCGAAGAAGCGTATCGATCTGGTGGCGGTGCAACTTGGTTTCATCCAACGTCTTTACAAAGGCATCCACACCACGGCGTGCCTGATCGAGCTTACCTACGGCGAGATAGCTCTCGATCAACTGTCCATTAATGAGTTGCGTGAGCGATTTCAATTGTAACGGTCTCACTCCCGCGGCGAGTTGCTCTCGTAAAGAAAGACCCCGAGCCGCTTTCTTCGCCCGAGTCGCGGATGCTGCGAGACCATTCATCGCCAAGCCCACCAACAAGCTGTCTTGCCTCGTCTTAGAAATTGAAGCAAACGCCTGCTCAAAGGCCCGGTAAGCCTCTCCGGCTTCCATAGAGATCTGCTGATTGAGCGCTTTCCCAAGGGTCTGCTCGACGAAACTCAGACGCTCAATAGGCACCGCCTTTTGACCTAGGTAAGTCGCCAAGCCACGCCAATAGCGGTCATCCCCAAACGCCAGAGCGAAACCAGATGCAATGCGACGCGCAATCGTGACGTACTTTGCTGCCTTATCAACACCACCAAGTTTCGTCTTCCACTTTGCTGCTTTGAACAGCGCTCTATAGAACACTTCCGCAGCCTGGACTGGATTGTTTACGACCGAGAGTTGAAGTGGCAACATCCCCAGCTCGGGGCCTGTATTTGCCCACCGCTCCTCCTCCAGTCGTAAAGATTGGATAAAGGTTTCCGTAGACTGCTCTCCAAGTCTCTCCATCACACGCTGAGGACCTTGTTCCCTCGGGCCTAGTGTTGCCAACGTGCGGGCAATTAGGTCACATCGACTTCGAATGGCTGCCTGTTCACCAACGGGAACACCTTTATTCACCACATCGTAGACGAACCCATAAAACCATACTCGTGCAAGCGCAGGCTGACTGGTAATAAGCTTACTGACCGCTTCAGCATCATCACCTTTCTGAGCTTGTTCGAAATCAAATACCCAGTCGACGTAGGGCTCGGTTTGAGCATTTGAAACTGTCCAAAAACAAAGGACAAGAATCAGAGTGGGTATCCTGTAAACGGTACGAAATCTTTGCATTGCGCGACTCGCTTCCCTTTTTGTTCAATGTACGTTCTTGGCTCATAGAGTATCCCGACTCGACGGCCTCGCCAAGAACGCGACGAAAATTGCTTACGAAGAGATTGACAGTTTTCAACGAGACTGGGAAGTTTGGCGGTATGAAAGCACACAATTTTTCAAAAAAAGTCCGCCAACGTTCACAGCGAATCGTAACCGAATCGATGTTTCGCGCCCAAGACCGGGAGAAAAAGTCACACAATGGAGAAGAGAGTAAACCGGTTCTGATCTTGCGCCATCTATTTCGACGTTTACCTACGCCTGTGCAACAAACCATTCAATCCCTGGTATCGGATGACGGTCAGATAGAGCATGTACGTCGATTGCTCCGTCAGGCCCACGAACACCGAAAGGAACTCACTGAGCGCGAATCCTTGCTTGAGCGCCAAGTACGAGAAGTTCAATCAGAACGTAAGTCGCTTCAGGAAATGAAGCTCAGACTGCGAGCACGACTCAAGACTGTCACACCGGCGGCAGCCTATCCAAAAGTTGGGGAGGTCATCCGAGTTCCCCTTTCGCAGGTGAGTTACACCATCGAGGATGCACCTCGTCCACCATCAGAGATTGCCCGTCTTAGTCAGAACCTAAAACGCTTCGG
>JBMYRY010000526.1:0-2689 GCA_049602795.1 Bradymonadia bacterium | reverse complement strand
TCCAACGAACTTTGCCTTAATTCATCATGTACGAAGCTTGCAAGCTCGCGCCAACGACCCTGACGGTCGAGCAATGTTCCCAGACCGTACGCTGCGGGCAGCCAACCTCTCGCTGTCTCAAGTATCTTCCGATATTGAAACTCTGCCCGTTCGAATTGTCCGAGAAACTCGTCAAGTAAAGCCAATTCCAGTTGTAGTTCCCGTCTTGAACCAAGGGGTACCAACTCAAGCTCCGACTCTAAGTCTCGCCTCACGCCCTCGTAGTCTTGCTTATGCCACAGTAACAATCGGAGAGCCCGAGCTTGCGCACGTCCAAGCGCATTGATCTTTCCGGCCTCTAAAAAACAGGCTTGAGCCTTGGCGCTCTGATTAAGTTTTAGGGCCTCGAAGCCTGCTAAGCTGAAACTATGATAACGAAGGCTCGGAAACCGATGTCCAAGCTGCTCGGCGCGAATTCGCACGCCTCCGGAAGCAGATGCACTGCAGAAGGCGTCTCCGAGAAGCTGGTACGCGGACGACGGAAAACATTCCACATCAAGGTCACTCAAAGCGATTTCCAGCGCACGCTCTCTAACATGACGATAGTCTCGCCCCTCCTTTTCTAGGACATCTGCCAGATTCTCCAGGATCGGAACGATACGAGCCCCAAAGACACTCGCTGACTCATTGATCCACGCCTCCAAGTCATCCTGAAAATGTCCGTTAATCAAAGCAAGAAGCAAGCCCTCCTCACGACTACGAACATCTTTACCCATCTCCCCATTTTCGACCGTTATTGCCTCCGAATGATGTACAAAATCAATGCCGCGTTTCTTCAGAATCTCCTCAAATATCGACATTTCATCGAGACGCTTAGCGATCCTGTACGCTGACAAAATCACTCGTGATTCTGTACATTCATCGAGCTCAGAATGAATAAAGGTTTCCAGCCCGAGTTGCCAATCAGGTTTAGAGACCTCACACAAAAATATTAAATCAATACGACAACGAAGCCGCTCATCTGGTTCGTCCAAGACCTGAATCAAATGAGACAAGACTCGAATCTTGTCTTCCAAATCCACATCAGGCGTCAGTCTCCTTAATCGCCGTAAAGCTTCAACATCGGCGCCTCCGGCATCCACATAGTCACGCAAGTATGCCTTTGCCTCGACATTTTCATTGAGGTAATCCATGCCAATGTACGCGGTCCGCAGTCGGCTCGCCTGTATTTGACGATCATCTGCGAGGGCTAGGGCCTCTAAAGACCAATCATAAGCGCCCGAGTACTCTTTTTCTTCAAGCAAGAGTAAGGAAAGTTCCACCGCTAGCCTATACGATGGTCGCTCTGTGCCAGCCTCGACCAACAGGTTTTTCGCCTCCTCTTTCCGTCCAAGCCGGTGAGCAAGTACGCTCGCACAGTCGATTACATACCCTTCTCGGCGGTTCCAATCGACACTTGACAGCATCCCCTGGCGCAGCCTCTCCAGCGTTGCCTCCCAGTTCAATCCCAAGCTCATGACCCAACTCCGTCCGACATTTCATTGAGAACTTCATCGAACATGCCACTCAAAAAGAACTGTATCAGGCTCGAGGCCCTCCAATTTTGCTCTAACAGCTGTGATAAACCTCCACGTTGTCGCGACAATCCCACCGTTTCACTATCCATTACTAAAACGGATTCGAGTGAAGCTCCAATGTCACCCGAAACGATCAATCCCATTCGATCGAACAACCCTCGAAGGTCTGACTGTACCGCTGCGACCTTAATAAGGCTTATCTCCTCCAGTTCCAATGCACGAATCACATTCACAATTCGTAAGGGCAACCGGGCAACCCGATTTCGGAGCTTTGCCCCCAAAACCTCATCGAGTTGAAAATCCAACACTTCGTCACTGCCGTTCACACAATGCCAAACAAACGACAAAATCTCGACCAGGTGTTCGGGCGTTTCTCTCAGAATAGCGCCACGCGAAAACCGAAAGCCTTCCATTCCGGCGCCAAGTTTAAAAAGCTCCTCACCGCGCCACTCTGACTCCAAAACCTCACGGCTAATGAACAAGGCGGGTGAAGGCAGCAACCGAGCTTGAATGCCAGCTTGCGCGCTCCCACCATTCCACACTTGAAGTTCCGGTAGCCTTAACTGACGAGCTAACTTCGCAATTGCTTGCTGTTGAGTGCGAAAGCTTCGGTTTGACAAACGATTTGATGTTCTCGGAGGTAATTCGGCTCTCAGTTCACCCAGCAACTGACCCAGCGCATCTAGAGCCCGAAAAAGAGGACTCTTATCGACGCCATGCTCCATCAATTTCACCCTCAGGTTTTCAGTCAAGTCTAGCTTCTCTAATCTTGATAGGTCAGCGCTCGCCTCTACATTAAGCTCAACATCTAAGGGCATTCGCCCCAACCAGCGTAACACCTCTTTTGCTCTGTCTGCTCGTGCGTCCATCCCAGCATTCTGAAAAAGCTCATAGGCAAGCAGGTAGGTCGAGTCTTGACTGCCTCCATTCTTGATAAGCCCGTCGACTTCAGTTGCAAAAAAACGGAACCCCTCCTGCACCAATGCCAATTGTCCTTCATCAAGGTTACTCTGGTCTCGAACGGAATCGGAAAAACAGCGCATCAACTCAGGGTCAACCCCCGACTGTCTCGCGGTCTCGAGAAACCACCCCGCAGCACCAAACCCATCCTCCAAAACACGATGATGGATGTC
>JBMYRY010000525.1:0-2691 GCA_049602795.1 Bradymonadia bacterium | reverse complement strand
CCGACCAGGTCCATCCTTGAAGCAACCCAGAAGGTACCCGTGATTCGCAGAATCTCTGGTCTCTTTTGGAAAATGAAATCATATAATCTCAGCGGATGAAATGGGCGCGTTTCTTCGTAGTTCAGATGCGTGATTCGCTGCATATAATACTGCTTCGATTGAACTAAGAGGGGGGAAGTGGGGGTCGGCATAGCGTCTTCACAGTTCTGAAAAAACGAACGGTTCAGTGTGAAGAGATCAAGGTTCGCACTGTCCTTACGCTGAATATTTACCGTTGGATTGAGACTCTTGATGGTTGCGAATACCGTTTCCATGGTTTGCGGACTGCCTTTGTCCGTTGTATCGATCACAACTAAGTCCGCACGTTCGATGGCATGAACAACTGAGCGCGCATTGGGTCCGTTAAGCTGCTTGAGCAGATGACCATTGTTCACCAGCGTGACGACACCATCCACGAACACGTTGTTCTCTAGTTTGGCGTTTTTTCCATCTGCGACAGTTAGTGACTTGAAGACCGCCTCGACATCCGACGTATGCTTGACTTGAACAACAATGCGTTGGTTTGGCTCTTTCTCCGTCAGCGCTCTAAGTTTGGATTGAAGATCAATTCGGACGATGCAGCACGAACAGCCGGTGCCCAGGTCTTGGACTCGTTCGACCGTCGGTAGAATTTTGATGTTCGGTACTTGAGCCTTTGCGATTTTCTGGTCGCGAGAGACGATGATGGTTGTCGGTGAGGTGTCGTATCCGGACTCGAACTTCAAGGGTTGGGATTTTTCGACTGTGTTTAGGAGAATGGTCAACGGCGTCTTCTGATTCAATTTCTTGTTCCTTCTAGGAGGGCGGTGAAAATGTTTGCTAGATCGTACAACACGATGAGCGTTCTATTAGGCACAGCATTCATCATCTACAGAGTCAGTTTTTTCCTTTCGAAGATTGATGAGATGACCCCCCATCAAGACAAGTCCAGACAAAATACCCAGAAGTTCGATGGATAGGTGATGAGACTCTTCGTGGTCAGAATGTTTGTCCTCATGATGGTCAGGCTTGGATTTGGCATGTGCGTTTGAATTAACTTCATTTGCTTCGTGTGTTTCCTGATGTAGCTCCTGACCATGTTCCTCATGATGTGCACCACCTTCCAGAATGCGCGCTGAAAGTAGTCCGATGATCCCAATTGCGAAAAGAATGAGCACACTTGGTCGCCGATGACTACGCCAGACTTCGATCCCTGCGACTAGACCAATGAGAACCGCCAAAACCGTAAATGCCCACTCTGCGCCATGTCCGCTGAGAAAGTCGAGCCCAAGCAACGCAAGCGCTGTTGGCAGGAATGCACATACGGCGCAGTGAATGGCACACATTGAGCTTGCAAAGGCGCCTAAGCGATCTACAGTCCGCTTCTCGTCCGTGGTATTCGATTCATGACGTGTCATGCGCATTTTTCCTCTCTCGGGATTAATTCGTCCGCCAATCAATACCTGAGATTCATTGGACCTTTTCTCGTTTGATTGACGGGGCTCATCTTGGTGTTCTTTATCGTGGGGGGTGCAATAATGATACCTCATTATCATTAAGGTGTTCGAGTTTGCAATGGGTTTTTGGGGGTCAATGACTGTGTGGCGGACCAAAGATGCTTGCGGCAGTCGTTAATGAGGCGTTAATGCGTTTGAGGGTATGGAGCAAAGATGCTTTCGGCAGCGCGATGTTTCGCGATTCGTATGGCAGATGAGGACTTCTTGAATGGGTGCTCATCATTCGAAGGTCGTACATTAATGGACGAGGGGAACCGGATTTCTTGAAGATGATTAAGGTGCTTGTTTGAGAGGCTTGTTGGTGATTACTATTCCTCTTTTGAAGGTGTACATATCAATTCCAAAGGTAGTTCGTCCCTTGGGCATTCGTGCAATTAATGGTCGAAGGATCTGTCGAGAACTCGATTGGCGTTAACTTGCAGCCTCCGGTTTGCCTGTAACAGTGGGTGATATATTAAAGCGGATAAACATGACTAGGTGAGCTATGGGGACAATTCATCGGTGATTGTAGATGAGCAGTGTTCATGTCAAGATATTCCAGAATTAAACAGGCTTGCGGGTTTCGGATTAGAAAGCGTTCATGCTGCGGACATTGAGTTGTGATCATTGAATCGAATCGTTGGAGGGGGTATGCGGTTGAATTCAAAGCGTCTTGTGATTGGGGTGATGTTACTGGTTCCATTTTTTGCGAGCGGGAAAACAAGACCTAAGAGCAAGAAAACGGCATCTAGTGTCAAAGCGCTGCGTAAGGCATGCAAAAAGGACCTAAAACGTCATTGTAATGATAACCAAGTATCCGCGGGACAGCAGCTTGTTTGTTTAGCCAAACATGAGCGTGAATTATCGCCCGACTGCAAACCGGTGGCAGCCGGGGTGGCGGCGTTAATTCTACCGGAACTGAAAAAAAAGAAAGCTGCCAAGAATAAGCGCCGTAGTTCACTTAAGCGATTAGTGAAGCATGTGCGCAAGCATGGTACTCGGTCAGTCGACAATATGACCACATTCACGCGTCGTGCTCTCGTGACTGCTGATAAGAATGGTGTGGGAAAGCAGCTTGGCATTGAGGGCCTCGTTGGCGCCTCTAAAGACGTGGTTCGTTTAAAGAAGTGTTTGGAAGCTAGCAAAAGTCTAGCCGAACTTCGAAGAGAGTTGGAAG
>JBMYRY010000524.1:0-2692 GCA_049602795.1 Bradymonadia bacterium | reverse complement strand
ATTGGAAATCGACGAGCGACCGAGAGAATCATCTGAATCACCTGTTCGCGTACATCAGCATTCAAATAGTCAAGCTGAGCCGTGTCATTCCACGGCATTTGAGTTCCGTCATTCCCATGATAAATGTAGCGCACGTCACCGCTTGAATGGTCAACGCGTTTGAAAACCACTGCAGCGTCGGTTTGGGAATAATAACCATCTTCAAGATAGATTGAGAGGTGGGGGTCCTCGCAGAGGTCCGGTCCTTCAAATCGATAATTCTCATACGGTAACTGATGAGTTGAGATAAATCTTTCGGGGTGATGCTTCACCCATTGTCCATCAATGCCTACGTGGTTTGGAACCATATCAGCCGCTAGACGAATGCCGCGTTTGTTCGCCTTTTCAGCCAACACTTCATACGCAGGCACGCCACCGAGTTCTTGGGCGATTTCATAGTCATCAAGTGCATAGGCACTTGCAATCGCCTCCGGATTCCCCATTCTGCGCTTGATTGTCTCGGAGGCTTGTGAACGACGCCAAAGCCCAATCAACCACAACCCGGTGAACCCGAGTCCTGCGAGTCGATCAAGTTCCTCATCAGGAATGTCATCTAATCGGCGGATCTCTCGACCATACTGCTCGCTCAACTGGAACAGCCAGACGTAAGTCTGTTTAGCGATGAGAACAACATTGCTCATCCAGTCACGATCTGGAGTAAAACGCTCCGCGGTAATCTCCGTGAGCCCGCTCCGCTGATAGTCGTATACGAGCGGCTCTGAATGAACAAACTCACCTGGGGCTCCTCGAAATGTGTGCACTTCGTTCAATACATCAATCGCTCTTAAAATTGGATCAACGAAGGCCGCGGGCAGCGCATGGCCCCAACGAGAAACCGTGTGTCTAAGCTGCGCCTTTAAATCATCAGGTGCTTCTGAAACGACCTCCATGATGCGTTGATAATAGACATCCTCTTCAATTACTGACTCAAAGTTGCTCACAGATGGACCAGCAAAAGTGGCTGGGGCGTCAGATGCATCGGCGGGGAGCGGTTCAATCAATAAGTTTCGGAATAGCGCCAAGGCGGGATTTGATTTGCACATGCGAAGTAGGATCGTTTCTACAACAAATCGGGTCGGCGTTTCTTTATCTGGTGCGGGCGGGTATACACGGCAGAACCGATATTTTGCATCGCTAAAGTCAGCTTCACCAACCCGTTCTCTCAACTCATTCAAACGAGTGTCCGCACTTATCCCCTCACCCGACCAAACGCCGAGTAGATAGCGATAAACATTGAAGAGCAGACTCGCTGCATGGAGTTCATCGGATGTACCTGTCGAAAGATTGAGCCCTCGTGCCCGATTGTTGAGGCTCACCAGGTGTTGCTCAACCTGAGCGTCCATCTCACGATAAGCACTCATCTCCAATACTGTAACCACCCGCGCTGGAATTGGCAGTCCGAAGGGAAACCATCCCTTAACACTGTTCGCAGTGGTTCGATAGACATTATAAATCACGTGCAGGCTCCACTTCTCTGATTAAAACAACCTTGCCTCTTTCTAGCGCGAACCTATAGCAAAAAAAACATCCCGATGAAACATTAACTCAAAACAGAGTCACTATTATTCGACACAGAGTTCAGATCGGCGTTCAAATCTAAACAAAAATCTCCTATGCTTGCTCCATGCGTAGTGTTTATTGCAATATCGTTCTCCTTTTTCTCTGTGGATGCTCGCTGGTGATTGAGCCAGAGTATCCTCCGAAGAGGTTGGTTGTTGAGGACACCGGTTTGGCAACCGATAGTTCGCGTCCGGATGCATCAGATGCAGAACAAGGTGCTGATATGGTCTCACCGGACGTCATGGTCCCAGATGCCAGCGTAGAAGTAGACATGGAGAACGTTGAAGATGCGATGGTGGATGCCGAAATTCTGGTCGAGCGGAATTGTAGCCATTGGAGTGAATGTTATTCGGGCGAGTATTGCTCTTTTGAGGAAGCTGCAGACATGGGAAGGTGCTTGCCAGGTCTCAGCGATGACCAATGTGCTCTGATGAATGACAATGCCGAATTCCCGAGTCGAATGTTTAGAGATGGCTGCTGCCTACCAGAGGATGGTGAGGTGCGAGGTCAGTGTCTGTTCCCCTTTGTTGTCCCATTCGACCAACGGGAAGTTCTACCTCTCGACACCTTGAGCGAGCTTACTAACCAGTTCTCGGCTAGTGCATGTATCACCGATGCGAACTTGTATCACGAGATTGACGCAGTGTTCAGGACAGACTTAAGCATGGTGACAGAACAAAGCCAAACACTGTGCGTCGAACTCAACATCGTCCCGGAAGTGCTGAGGGACGTGGTCATTGGTAACGATTCGTTAGTTTACCACTCTTTTTCGGTGCAATCTTGTTGCGAGCAGACTGCCGAAAATACGCAGCCAAATGCCCAACACTGCGGCTTCAGAGCCAACCCAGATAACACAGAGCAGATTTTGCTCAACATCCCTTTCCAGGGCGAACCCGAATTGAACTTCGCACTCAAGGTGGGCAGCCGGACCGAGACACCTTGGTTAGAGCTTCTGGAAACTTCGGGTGCCCCCCCGCTTTCGGTGAACACCCGTGTTCACGGCACCCCCTGCTGCAATCCCCCTGCAATTGAGTGTCCTGACGGCTATCAATGCAATCAAGGCTTCTGCGAATAGCCCCTGCGGGTATGCTTG
>JBMYRY010000523.1:0-2699 GCA_049602795.1 Bradymonadia bacterium | reverse complement strand
ACCGTCTCGGTCCTCGTCGGCTTCCTCAAATCCGAGGGAAAGAGTCCAACCTCGTGGGTCATTTTTCCAATACTCCATCCGTTCAAGGATGACTGGATAGTTGCCCTCACCAATGTCAAGGTGCTTGAGTTGACCAACTTCCGGAGAACTCGGGGTAATGTCGATAAGGTAAATGACATCATTACTTGGATTATAGTCTACGTCCCGGTGACCCTCGATAATCGAGTTGACGTCGAGTGGTCCGGTGAATGGAATCGTGATCGGTTGGTTAATGCCCCAACCATCGATTTCATCGATTTGCTTGCGCACGTCGGACTCGAAACGGGCCGGTGCGATGAGTGACGCGTTAATCCGTCTTTTTGTTGGAGATGTGCTGTCATATCGAGTTGCCAGGTCATTTGGCAGCGGGATCTCCGGCAGCGGGCGAGCGTAGAAATCCATTTTGACAGTTGTTGTGGCCGCCTCGGTATTTCGAATCGCTTCTGGCTCAGAGGAGAAACAGCCGAAAGTGGTGACAACGAAAAATAGAACCAATGAATAGTGAATGTAGTGTTTCATTATAGAGTGCTCCGTACATAGAAACGCGCAGCATTTATCGAAGATGGCGTTGTTTGGTCAGCGTTCTTAAAAGCGTCACCAAATACGAATCGACCGAACTCGGCGCCGAAATTAAGTTTGAGTGCACCGACTTTGGGCGTAAATCTGATACCAACATCAAATTCGGTTCCAAGGTACCCACCTGGCTCTGCGTCAAAGGCATTTCGATTTTGTCCACCAGCTAAGCGAGCGTTCTTTGGATCAATCTGAGATACTTCAGAGAATGCGAAGAGTACGCCACCATATGTCTCCAGAATGGGAGAGAACTTCCACCAGGCTCTTGGAAAGAATGAGATCGTATTGCTTATGCTTCGATTGTTGGCGAGACGTTCAAGGTCTTGGCTTGGGTATCCAACTAGATCAGGGTCCGAAGCAGCGATGGGTCCATGTCCAGTGGAAGCGTTGAGTACGTGACGATAGAGGATCAAGCCTGACTCAAGATTCGGGTCAACTCTGAAGTTGTTGATTTGATCGTCATCAGTGTTTTGGTCCCCCGATGCATAGAGTAGGTCACCGATGAAGCCTAGCCGCTTATGGGAAAGCTTTGTTCGAATCAACGCCCCAGCTTGCAGTACGTCATGTTTCGGAAAAGTAGGGTTGGGTCCTAAATCAGTTTCACCAACGATCAATGCGCCCTCACCGGCGATTGAAAAGGTGGTGTTCTTCGTGAGTGTCTTGCTGTATTGAGCAAATAGGTCAAAAGCGGCCACGTCAGTGGTTCTATCGTTATCGTGCTCCTGACTACGGAACGCAGCATAAATCCCGGCGCTATTCTTTTGTCCGGGTTGCATTACGATGGCGGTCACCAGTTGATTTGCGGTGTCGTCGGCGACCAAAATGTCGTCGTCAATGACAGTGTCATAGGCGACCAAAAAGAGTAGATGTTTGAGGGAGGGGATAGGTCCGAGAATTGCTCGCGTGCGGTAGACCCGATCGCCGCCATAGGGGCTGCCGAAATAAGCGCTCTCCGATTGCCAGTCTCCACGTCCAGCGTTGGAGAGGAGGCCGAGACCCCAGTTTGAAACACTGAAACCCGTTGCGACCGCGGCCGCTTTGTATCGAAACTCAGCATTTAACTCGCGAAGTGCAGTTTCTTCAGGGGTGACTCCATCGGTGCGGACGAAGGCATCGCTCTCAGTTAAAGCGCCGCCGGCAATCCGGCGTGAAATAAGGTCGTGCTCATAGTTGAATTTGAGAAACACGTTTTTAACGAAATCATACCGTGCCTTGAGACCCAGGCGGAGTTGAAGGAAATCCTCTGGCTCCCGGTCGTAGACGGCACCGTCCGAATGAACTTTGAATGAATCGACCGATTCCCGATGTGCTTTTAAGGAAAAAAGTGGCTTTAGTTTAAGTTTTTTGGCGTCGAAAAGTGGCTTTTTTACTTCAGGTGGCGGAGTCGTTGCCTCAGCATTCGCCTTGGTGGCTGGACTAGCTGGCGTCGGAGCGCCGGGTTCCTCCGCTTCTTCTTCCTTCGCTACCGCTGCTGCCGTGTTCTGTTCGACTTGACCAGTCAATTCAACCGGTGCTTCCTGTTTCTTCTGTTTGGTCGTCGTCTCGTCGGTCGAGTTCGGTGAACTCGGTGTCTGCTCTGCATCCTCTGCATGAGCAGTGAACGATATTGCGAATGCGCTTATTAGAAACGCGGTTAGGCGGATCTTCGTCATTTAACTTTCTCCAACTGAATAAGTGACGGGGGACGGTATCTAAGTTTTCTCGACAAGACAAAGCATTTATTGCCCCATTTCTGAGACACGCCAATTTTTTGTTATGGTGTGCGATTGTTCGCGGCGTCTGGAGAGGTCGGCAAGAAGAGTGTGCGGAGTTGTTGCACAAGCTGTGGTGGTATTCTGGGCGCCATGTCCTTTAGGGTTCGTTCGAGTTCTGATTGACCTCTAAGTTGTTTAACTAAAGTAAGGTAGTCCTTCAAGATGGCATCATGGGATGGCTGGTTTTGAGCAACCGTCGCCAGATCGGCCAAGGCGAGTTCATTTTGATTGAGTTTGAGGTAGCAGCGAGCCCTTAACCATCGGCCAGCATCGAGCTTTGGTTCGCTTGTAAGAACAATCGTAAGTTGATCGACCGCTTGTTTGTAATCCCGA
>JBMYRY010000522.1:0-2699 GCA_049602795.1 Bradymonadia bacterium | reverse complement strand
GAATGTCAAACCGGTATCGACGATTTTTCAACGGAAGCCCGATGAGGTGTATAGCTGGATTCAACGTTATACATTCGACGAGATCGATGGGCTCGAATGGAAAGATAAAATTCAGCAAATCGAGCGCAGCTATAGAAGGCTTCATCAGGTGCAACTCGAATTGGATTTGGGCGGGCACGACTTACACACGTTGTTTCAGCGGTTCACGAAGTTCAAGCACAAACACATGGTTGCTGACTTTCAAACGTCGCGGGAGCATCAGGGCTTCGACTATTTCGGACGGGACGGGCAAAGAGGACACAGCCCGGCTAAATCGGTCGTAAGTTCAAAACTCAACATCTAGGAGAGTTAATGCTTGCTAAGGCAGAAGTTCAAGACCCCGATCAGCGCGCATATGAAGCTCTACTCGAGAAGATAGAGCCTCTGCGTCAGAAATTGCTTCATCACGCAGTTTATGACCACCTCAACTCCATCGAGGCGGTGCGCATATTTATGGAGTTTCATTGCTATCCCGTGGCTGATTTTATGTGTTTGCTAAAAAGCCTTCAGCAGCGGCTAACAGTTCTGTCTGTACCATGGTTTCCACCGGTCAATACCCAGGCGGCTCGATTCATTAACGAAATTGTCGTTGCCGAGGAGTCAGATGAAGCACGTCATGGTGGTTTCATTTCTCATTATGAAATGTATCTTGAGGCGATGCGCGAAGCGGGTGCAGATACACGCCGTGTTGAACACTTCGTAGAATATGTTCGCAACCGTCAGCATTACCGACGGGCGCTTCAACACGCAGATGTACCGAAAGCTGCACAAGCCTTCGTTTGTCAAACGATGCAAGTGTGTTTAACGGGCAAGAACCACGAAGTGGCAGCGTCGTTTGTATTCGGTCGAGAGAACCTTATTCCGGAGCTATTTACGGAATTGATTCGGGGGCTCGAGAAAGAGGGTGGTGTAGACGGGCTTCTTTACTATCTCGAGCGGCATATTGAAGTTGATGGAGATGAACATGGACCGGCAGCGATTCAGATGCTGAAAAAATTGTGTGATGGTCAGAAGAGGCGATGGGCACAAGCTGAACGAGCGGCGGTCAAGGCATTGGAGAGCAGGCTGAAGCTATGGGATGCCATCGAGGTGGCGATTGTAGGTTGCCAAACATCTAAGTAAAGCGATTCCTATGGGTCTGGCATTTCCTCTTACCGATCTATGTCCAAACCGTCAGTTTTCGTCATTGGTGAGCTTGAGAGAGCGACCAGCAACCTCCGGTAATGTCCAAATTAAGAGGGCAATGGCAAGAAAAACCCAGAGGGGTAGACCGAGCACGAATTGATAGCCGTGACTTGCCACAAGGGCTCCAGCGGCGGGTGGTCCCATCAATCCACCAATGCCTTTGCCAACGTTTTGGCTTACCCCAGGACCTGTGCTACGCAGATAGGTAGGAAAGAGTTCGGGTGTAAATACGCCCATAACCCCGTTAACACCAAAGCCCATACAACACATCGCAAATGCGCCGATCAAAGTCGCCTCATATCCTGGCGGGGTCACGCTCGGTAATTTGGACATTTCAGCTGTGAGCCACCAAAACCCAATGACGCCGATGGTGCAAAAGGCGACGAATGCCTTTCTGCGTCCAATTTTGTCAGATAGCCAGCCGGCCAAGATGACAGACATTAAACCAGCGATGTTGAGGGCAAGATGAAAGGGCAGTTGTTCTTCCTTAGTGAGTCCGAGCCCGCCGTCGGTATCTGTAGAGGCTTTCAAGAAATTGATGAACACCGTTGAAAATGAATAAAACCCTAGATTCATTACCGCAAAAATGAGCGTGGTTCGGAGCGTGAGCCATTTCGCACTACCCCTAAAGGCCGCGACAATGGGCGGGCGTTTGACTTGGTTTTCGAGCGTTTCCGAGAGCGTGCCCGCTCGCCGAGACTGGTCAAATTCTAACCAAATACTCGATTCGGGGATCAGTCGCCGCAACACGATTGCGAACAATGCGGGCGCCAACATGATGCCGAATGACCAACGCCATCCTAAAGACGAGTGAAAGAACAATATGGCTACAAATGTACCCAGATTAAACATTGCCGCGACCAAACCACCAACAGCGCCGCGACTCTTTGAGGGCCAGACCTCGCTCAATAAAGCGAATCCAATACTCCATTCGGCTCCCGTCCCGATACCCGCAATAAACCGAAGTCCGAAGAGTTCCATCTTGGTTGTTGCGAACGCCATTAAGCCTGTGGCAACCGAGTAGATGATGATGGAGATAGATAAAGCTCGAACGCGACCTAGACGATCTCCGAGTTGGGCAAAGAATAAACCGCCAAAGGCGCTTCCCAATAAACCTACACCAATGGCGATTCGAACGGTTTGAAGTTCGACCGATAGATCGCGGGCGATTTCTTCCTGGAAGAGGATGAGCAGGATAATGTCCACCGCGCCAAATAGCCATCCCAGTGAGACCGCTGAGACAGTAGACCAGGGTTTACGCGGATGAATGTCGTGCATTAGGTTACTCCTGAGCGGAAACTTGATGATTGATATCGAACTTTTGGTGCGACGTAAACCCGATGGGTTACACCCGGGGTCAGTTCTCTCGTGCTGTACGCATGGTGACCCATTCTTCGGCCATGGTAGGGTGGATTCCGATTGTTTGGTCGAAGTGTCCTTTCGTCGCACCAGCCTGCAGCGCAACAGCCAATCCC
>JBMYRY010000521.1:0-2701 GCA_049602795.1 Bradymonadia bacterium | reverse complement strand
GTGTGAGAGACAGAGACCTGCCACCGTGGATCAATCTCACAGAGCTTTCGAGCCAGGGTCGACTTTCCAGTGCCACTTACTGCCGATAAAATAAAAAGCCCCACAGGCTACTCCACGTTCTGCACTTGCTCGCGCACTCTTTCCATTAGGGTTTTCAATTCAATCGTTACCCGAGTTATGTCAACCGACTGCGACTTGCTGGCAGTGGTATTAATTTCGCGAACGATCTCCTGGCAAAGAAAGTCCAGGCGTCGACCAACAGGCTCTTCACTCGCTACGGAACAAATCTCTTCGAACTGATCGAAATGAGCCGTTAAGCGATCGAGTTCTTCTTGAACGTCAACGCGCTCCGCCAGCAACCCCGCTTCCATCATGATGCGCGTGTTCATTGCTTCGTCATCAGCTACTGCCGCCTCTTTCATTCGCTCAACAAGCTTCGTTTGGTGATGATTAGTTTGTCTTTCAACCAAGTCGATTAACAATTCTCGTTGACTGCGGGATTGCTCGATCAATTCCCGCAGCCCCACCTCAAGTTGCTCGCCTTCACGAATACGCATATCCTGAAGCTTCAACAGTGCTTCAGCGATTGCCGCCTTTACATCCTCAACATCGAGTTCGTCAACATCACTGTCTTCCGAAACTTTTAATACACCCGGTGCCTGAATCAAATCAGTACTCGAACAGGTCATTTCTACCCCCAGCCGCTCAGCGAGAACTTTGTGCCTCTCAAGATGGCGTTCTGCGGCATCTACATCGAGCCGAACCTCCTCTTGCTTTTCATTCGAGGGACCTAGTAGAACCTGTAAATCAATACGCCCACGCCGAGCGAAAGGCTCAACCAACTTCTTGAGTTCCATTTCGATTGCGGAGAGACCTTTGGGCAGACGCCCTCTGACATCCAAATAACGATGGTTCACCGAACGAACTTCCACAACAAATCCTCTGCCGTTTGTTCGTCCTTCGGCGCGTCCAAAGCCTGTCATACTGCGTAAACTCATACCTCTACCCTGACACACTTCACATCATTGAAAAAGGGTTTACCCTTTGAGAAATAACTGCATCCAGTCTTTGCAACGCGGTCAAGGTTCAGCCCTACCCGAGAACATCCTGGCTTGAGGTGGTGCAACGCGACCCGTAAACAGAATTGAGGTATCAAACCGCCTTTTGGGTAGGTGTGCTTCCACATTTTCAAACTCATCTTTGAGGACAAACAATTTACCACTCTGAGCGTAAAAACGATCGAAAAGCCCAGTTTCTGTGCTACCGCGCTCTCCCAACGTCATTAAATCTTCAACCCCAAGGTGTGTGGCTGCCTGGATCAAGCTCGCTCGATCCCCATTCTTACTTACGAGAAAATACGCCACACTGCGTACCATACCGACCGCTACCACTGGCACATTAGAAGCTGGCGTGTCTAACGGAATCAGCGGTCTGCCCTTCTCAATTAATGACGGTCCTTGAATCAAGGTTGACCACCGTACAGAATCAGGAACTGCCAAGCTTCCATAAGTACCAAATTGAACTGTTCCTCGACCATCTGCTACCAAAGACAACACACCGCGTTTGGGCTGCCGCCAAACTCGCCGCTCAAAGATCATGCCATATGGACTTCGGGCATTTCGCAGACCCACATTGATAGAAAAAAGTGGATCACTCGGAAGACGCAAACTACCCAACCGTTCGGAATCTAGTGGACGTTTCTCCGCCAGGCCCGGCAAAAGATGCGCTCTGACTTGTAAACTATCAACCGCGTAAACGTCCACATCGCTCCCACCGTTCAAGTCTTTGCCCGAGAGATTTACATGAGACACTAGATCATAGCATCCTGCACTATAGAACCGTTGAAACCATCCCGACTGGTCATCCCAATCCGAGCCGCGATTAGTCACAAACTTGGGTAAGCGGTCAGCTCGATAGACCCACAAATACTCCAGAGCATCCGATGGCTGATCCGCAACGGAATCCGGATCTGTCACCACCCCTCCCTTCCAGCGTCGCCCGCTACCGAGCATCATTGAATCAGGTTTATGATCCAAAACAGGTACCGCAAACACAGCCCCCGCCTGAACCATCGCCTTCGCCAATGTCTCGTTCGATATGAGGTCTCCGTAGGCATACAGAATGTGTCCCTCGATACTCATGCCAATGGCACTACGAAAGACTTCTGTCTCCGGATTTCGGCTGAGGTTTCCATGTAACTTCTGAATTGGAGCTTGAACGACAATGCCCCCCTCGACGATTGCGTCTTGCCCCTGCCAAAGAGACGTCCACTTCGCGTCGACGCTTTCATCAGTCCAGATGCCGAACGCAACCTCACCATAGTCACCCATAAGTAAGGTCGGCCGACCAGCCACGGGAGGCACCAGAATGCGGTTCATGGAAATCGCACCAAGTTTTGCCTTCGCACTTCTTGATGTTACTGGCAGCGCCAAGAGCGTATTCTCCTTAACGAAGCCTGAAAACTCACCACCACCCACGAGTCCAGTTGTAGACTGAGGAAATTTCCGCCCAGCCATGTACTGAACGCCAAGCCGTCTAGAATCGAACGCCACAACCTCGACGCCACCAAGTCGCTCGGGGTTAGGAGCGTTCAACGACACAATCGGACAGTCAGCGTCCGCGCAAAGAGAGTGATTCCCCCATTCCAAGTCGCTGCTATCAGAATGTGGGATTCGCGGAGGCCAGTTTTCATCTCGCGGCA
>JBMYRY010000520.1:0-2702 GCA_049602795.1 Bradymonadia bacterium | reverse complement strand
CCCTCGTAAATCCACACGCGTTCGAATTATCGCGAGGACTTGCCCATCTCAGAGTGAATGTCGATATCGGTGGTCTAAATGAACCCTATGAACACGAAGGAGACCTTGGCGTCTTTATGACGCCAGTCGCAATCGACCGTCTAGAAGGCTCAACAGAACCCCTCCTGCTGGTGGTAAAACTCGATTTACTCAATGCTCTATGCCACGCTATTTGGAAGACAGGACTACTCAATTCAACGCCACAAATCCCCGATTCGATTGGCGCGCTGATTGGTGCTGTATCAGTCGATGCAAAGCTCCCTCCCGTCATCCAATTCGATCCAAACATTGGTCAAGAACTCATCCTGAAGCTGGTAGAACTCCAACTCGCCGTGACACCTCGGGGTACGAGTTCTCCGGACCTTTACATTTTGAACCTGTCCGTACCCGCACTTTTGGATGTACAAGACGGCTTCATTACCCTGCGAACAAATGGAACGCCGGACATTGAAGTCAACACATTGTCTAAGTCCAGCGATAGTGCCATCAACGCTCAGACAATTGAATCTTTATTGCTCGGTGCAATTTGGCCGCTCTTTCAAGCAACGCTCGACGAAGGTCTTACCTACGGCATCGGAAGTATACCCATCGAGCAGCAAATCCTTCGTGAAATTGCCCCCAAACTCTCAAGCCTAGTGCTGACACCTGCAATTTCAAACAATTTTATTGAATCCCCCGGTGTTATCACCGTGGGTGGTCAATTAACGATGGAGGGCACCATCCGCCCGACACCTCCACCTAATATCGAGTGACTGGACCACGATTCATGCGATACCCCTTCGTAACTATGCCACTGCTATTACTCAGTTTTTGCGGTGGCTTGATATTCAAACCGTCACAGACGCGGGCCAAGCCCAAGATGTCTTCATTATCAATGACGCCTGGCGCACTGAGTCTTGACCTCGGACCAAGCCTGTTCGCCACACTCAACGGCGAGACCTATCTGTCTGTTCTGGGAAGTAGTCACTTTCCAATTGCCCAAACTTACCCCGACCCACTTTCAACGGATTCGTACACAAGCAGTCCATTAGAACTAAGGCTCTCGCCGAGTCTTACCCTTCTCAACGACGGATGGTTCAAGGTGGCGCGACTCGACATGGAATACAGCCTACGAGGAAATGCAGGAGGGACGAACAACGCTACCGAAGGTAATCGTCCGCCTCCACTTCAACGAACTGAGACCCTCGATCATGAATTAACGGAACTCTATGCGACGATTCTCGGAAGTCATGTGGGTTTAGAAGTAGGCAGACTCAGGCAGAGGTTTGGTTTGGGTATGACAGCACACCCGGGTGTCTTTGATTTGAAGGATAGCAATGTCAATGAATGGGGTCAAAACCCCCTGCATGGGGACATCATCGAACGTGTTGGGCTTGTGTACGCCTATCATGGACTCGGGACAAAAAAGAATGGGGTTACTCACTCTGTGGGTGTGGAAAGAGTCGTCAGAGACGACCGAACAGACCATCAGTTAGGTGACTCAGCACAAGGCTTCTTTGCCGGTGTAAAAATCGACTACGACACCCATGAATTCACGCTTGGTTTAGTGCGTCGGGAAATGACCTATCGTGAGGGGGGCGAGACAGAAATTTGGAATTTAGCCAGCGCGTTCAAGAGTAGTAACACCATCAAGAAGTACCTTCTTGAAATCGAGGGCGAACTCAATATCCTGTCCGGTAGCAGTACCTTACCTGAGAGTGTCTTTATCGATGGACCCTTTGATGTTGAGTCGTATGGTGCGATTCTTCGAACAACACTTCGCCGCGGATTACACACCGTTCAACTTGAAGGCGGGCTGGCTTCAGGCGATCAGGATCGCTTCGACAATGTTCAATCCACCTTTCAATTTGACCCAAATTATCGAATCGGTCTGATTCTTTTTCCCATGGTTAATTCAAGTTACGCCCGCATCGCCGTTGAAAATGCGTCCGACCCGAATTTCCGAGCGCGATTACCACGAGGGGCGAGCCGAACCTACACATCAGGTAGCATCGAGAATGCCATCTACATTAACCCAACCTGGACTCAAGAACTTACGACGCACACAAAGCTATCTATTGGTCTTGTACAGGCTTGGCGAGCAACCCCGTACTTCGATTTATTTCGCTCCAACTTGAATGGTGGTGTGCCTACCGATCCGCTCGGTCGCCAAGACAACATGAGTTTAGGCCAAGAAGTCAATCTCGGCTTTGCCCATGCCTTCGTTGATCGCGATTACAAGCTCAATGGCTATTTCGTGGGTGCTTTTGCCCGGTCCTCAGTCTCACTCCCAAGTGAACCGACTAATCTCTACGCTTCATCTGTACGACTGGAGGCATCATGGTAAATCGCCTACTCTTAGCACTACTCCTTTTCGGGCTCGGCTGTCAGGTCGATGTCGAGAATTACGGACTTGGCTTGACTCAGAGCACTGGTCCACAGATCATTTTTAATCCACTCACAAAGCCATTTGCAGAAATCCCGATGCCTAATGACCTCGCGCTCGTGAGAAACGCTAACACTGCGACGGGGTTGAGTTGGAACGCTTCGATCATACGCCCGTCGACTCATGGTAGTAAGCTCAGAGAGCATCTAAATGAGATGGACGGTTTCGGCACCTTTGGACCTTCAATGATACAATTCGACCGTCCAATATTGATTGAAACGGTAAACGACACTTCAGT
>JBMYRY010000519.1:0-2713 GCA_049602795.1 Bradymonadia bacterium | reverse complement strand
TTTCAAAATGCCTGTTTCTCTCCTGATGTCCAGGACGATGAAGCAGAGTCGAATGTTGAACAACAAACTGTATCAAGCTGCGCCATAAAGAACTATGCCGGTTGCTCCACTCGTGTTTGTCTTGTCTATCGAGGTTCGGACGCCTTTTGCTCTGAGCCATGTCGAACCGATGGCGATTGTGAAGGGTCAGCGATCTGCGCCCCAATGTACGGGGAGCCTAGCGGCAGTAATGAATGCAATGGCGAATGTTACTGCATTCGTCAAGGCGATCTTTAGAATTCGACTTCCTCATCAACCGAGTACGTTTGTACTGAGGGCCACCCAAAACGCCAAGTGACCGTTGCCAATTGAATCATGGGATGAAGCTCAGCTAAGCCAAAGCGATATTGGTAAAGCAGAGCACATCGTCGGACCCTCCGATATTTTTGAGCACTAAATGAATCTAGGGCTGATACCAATCCACCGGAGCGCCGCGCTCGGACCTCGACGAAAATGAGTCTGTTCTCCCGACGAAATACGAGATCAAGCTCGCCGTCCCGACTGTGCCAATTCGTCTCAAGACAAGTGTAGCCAGCGGCAATGTATCGGAACATCACCAAACGCTCAGAGAAACGCCCTATCCATTTCGCCCACGTTCGGGCACTGATCGCCACTTAAATGATCTCCGATGCAGAGGGCTCAAACCGAATTGGCTCAAAGCCTGCCGATGCGCAACCGTCCCATATCCTTTATGCCTCGCAAATCCATATGCTGGAAATTGGCGGTCAGCGAGTACCATTTCGCGATCCCGGACAACTTTAGCCAAGATACTTGCCGCCGCAATGGCAAAACTTCTGGCATCCCCCTTGACTAATGTCATTTGAGGTAAATTCAGATTCGGAATTGGCCGATTGCCATCAACAAGAACAATATCGGGCACGCCGCTGAGACGTTGCGCGGCTTTGGTCACCGCAACGTGCATTGCACGGAGAGTCGCTTGCAGAATATTGATTTCATCAATGGTCGATGGACCGACCCGAGCGACGCCGTATGCTACGGCATGTTTAATGATCGGACGGACAAGGCTGAGACGCTGATTTTCGGTTAGCTTCTTGCTATCGGTAAGTTTGGTGAGGCTCGTTGGAAGAACCACGGGCAAAACGACGGCAGCGGCGACCACATTACCCGCGAGAGGGCCACGTCCAACTTCATCTACGCCCATGACGCACGGATAGCCTGCAACCGAGAGCCGGCGCTCTGGCGTTCCTATGGTATCCGTAACCGTTCCTAGGTCAGGAAAAGGTGGTAAGATCGTGTGTTGTTTAGAACTGATAACTAACGCAGCTGAGATTAGTTAATACGACGCTCACGAATTCGCGCCGCCTTACCAAATCGCTCACGCAAGTAGTAAATTCGAGACTGTCGTACGCGTCCGTGCTTGACTACATCGATCTGCTCAATGAACGGGCTGTGAAGAGGAAAAATCCTCTCAACACCAATGCCGCTGCTCATTTTTCGCACAGTGAAAGTAGACCGTACACCCGCATTATTGCGTCGTAGACAAACGCCCTCAAATGCCTGCTTTCGGTTTTCACCTTCCGGCAAACGAACGAGTACTCGGACCGTGTCTCCCGCTCGGAACTTGGGCGTTGACTCTCGGTAATACTCTTGCTCAATCTTATCGATCACGTTCATGATTCGAACTCCTCTAAATGGGTCTCTGACCTGAGTTCATCAAGCCAGCACCTTTCTTCGGCGGTTATCTCCGCCATTTTCAACAAATCAGGTCGGGTTCGGAGGGTACGTCTTAACGAAGCCTTCCGTCGCCAATCATTTATGCGCCCATGATGCCCGCTTAACAATACGTCAGGCACCCCTCGACCACGCCATTCAGCAGGTCGCGTATAATGGGGATGCTCCAAAAGTCCATCTGCAAAGCTTTCGCAGTCTAGACTCTCGCGGTTTCCCAGAACACCAGGCACGTACCGCAGTGAAGCATCCAATGCGACTAATGCACCTAGCTCCCCTCCGGACAATACATAGTCACCTATGGATACGGTTTCATCCACGTAGGCATCCGCAAAGCGCTGGTCTACGCCCTCATACCGACCACAGATCAGCGTGAGCGCATCGAGCTTTGCCCATTCAACCGCATCCTTCTGCGTGAATGTCCGACCCGAGGGCGCAAGCAAAACCCTATGACCGGGGTTAGAAAGTGCATCCATCGCACATGCCAGAGGCTCGGGCTTCAACACCATGCCAGCACCGCCTCCGAAAGGTACATCGTCCACCGTCCGATGTTTGTCTTCCGTGAAGTCGCGGATATCAATGGTTTCGACTCGGGCTTTGCCTTCGCGACATGCCCTGCCAATGACACCATAGGCAACATAATTTTCAATGAGCTCAGGAAAGAGCGTGAGCACGTTAATTCGAATACTCATCCTCACGCACGCCCTGTTTCTAAGAGTCCTTCGATGACTCTTACCGTCAACTGCTTGCTTTCAAGGCTAACCCCCGAAACAAACTCGTCAACATACGGCACCATGACTTCACGGTGACCGACCCTGATTACCAAAATCAGGTTTGGACCCACTTCAATGACATCGTTGACCGTTCCGAGGGCGTCATCATCGATGCCCAACACCGTCATGCCAATCAAGTCGGCTACGTATATTTCATCATCACTGAGCGGTTTAAACTCAGCCCGGCTACAGAACCACCGCTGACCGGTTAG
>JBMYRY010000518.1:0-2722 GCA_049602795.1 Bradymonadia bacterium | reverse complement strand
ACGAAATAGGAATCGAGAATGTCAACGGGCAAGTGAATGGTATCCGGACGAGCGAAGACTTCACCATCTACAATTTGAGCACCTTGAACAACTTCGATTGGGAATTCTCGGTCAACATAGACAGTTTGATCGGGTGAGATAAAGCCTAGGTTTCCAATGTCAGGATCGATGCGACCTCTGAAGATGTGGACGGTCACGTCATCGTCATTCTCTAGATTGTCAACGCCGGAAAGTTCTACGACCAAAATGATTCGACCTTCATTGACTGCGCCTTGAATCAAGGCTTCCGTCGCTTCACCCACGAGCGGTTCTACGATGCTCCATAGATCGGCGAATTGGTTGTCGATGCCCGTACGTCCGTCTGGATCGACAAAGTCTCCCTGTCGACATGAGGCTTCGTCGCCTTCCTCCGTATCAATTCCATCTAGGTCGAATCCAGGGACGAAGCCCTCATCATCAGGTACCGCAATGCTGTAGGACTTGAGTAGGTTGGCGTGTGAGCCTTCGAGAATGAAACCGCTATTGGCGATGTACGGTACCGTCGTGTCCGCTGTCACTTCCGCATCAGATTCCATTGGCTGGGTCTTCGTTTCCGGTTCATCATCAGCGCAACCGAATGAAAGGCATGCCGCCGCGAGTATGCTTACGATTAGTCTAATGTGCATCATCCGTTCTCCAGACTCGCGACGCTTTGACTTGTTGCATCTGGACCTTCGCCATACTCATCCATTGCGAGACCCATTGCGCGAACAATCGTCAGTGGGACCATGCACGCATTCTCCTGAGTAGCTGAGCGATAGTGAACACCTGAATTTAAGCGTCCGCCGGCTTTACCCACGACGAGCATTGGATACTCGTCGATTTGGTGAGTCCGAGCATACGAGACGTCTGTTGTCGCAAGTAGCGCTATGTGATCGAGCAGATTTCCATCACCCTCTGAGATGTTTCTTAGCTGACCCAAGAAGTGAGAAAAATCCGCCATGATAGAGGTGGTAATTCGATTCACCGTTGGCATGTCACCGGGTTCATCGTGGGTTAATTGGTGATGACCCGCCGGGGCATCAAAATAGAGTGCATCACTTAACTGGTCCGAGTACCAGTAAGAAAGCACTCGTGTCAGGTCGCATGCAAATGCCATCGTGCTTAATTCGTTCATTACCTGTGCTCGCTCCGACATTTGTGGGCGACCATCAATATCCGGAAGATCGGGTGGTACCATGGGCCGTGCGCAAGCGGCGAGATTCGGCGGGTCTTCTTCCAGACGACCGATACGGACCTCTAACTCCCTGATTGCGGTGAGGTGTTGGTCCAATCGCCGTCGATCAACACTGCCCAGGCGTTGACTTAATGCTGTTGCATCGCTCATGACTGAATCCAGTACGCTTCTCCTCAAAGCGAGCTTAGGGTCGATGATGGGTTCCTGACCGGGTTCGCGGAAGGTTGGACCAAAGAGTCGATTGAATAGTTGAGTCGGGTTGCTCTCTGGTGGGTTCCGACTATTTAGACCATTAAAAGAGAGTCCTCTTGCACCTTGCTCGACGGCTACTTCAATTGATTTAAATTGGGTTTCTCCCCCAATGTGATTGGCGATCATTTGATCGATTGTTGGACCGGTGAAGCTAAAACCGCCGCCTTCGTTGGATAATGGTCGTCCTGACAATAAGCCACATGGACCAGAGACATGAGCGTCGTTGTTTGGTGCTTTGACTTCAAATCCGCTCAAAACCGACACGTATTCTTGGTGGTCAGCTAACGGAGACAGTTGCGGTGAGGGCGTCCAGTTGTTCCCGACCTCGTCCGGGATCCACAGATCTGGGTGCACGCCATTACCCCAAGAAAAAAGGCAAAAGCGATTGGGGAAACCTGAAGATTGCGCATAAGCGGTGCCGTTGGTGTTCATAAAGATCTCCAAGGGCGGTAAAGCGATTGAGACAAGACCGCTACCCAGAAATCCTTTCAACATAGTTCTTCTGTCGAGGCTGAATCGATTTTTCATTCGGTGTCCTCCAGGGGAGCGCCAGGACTCATAAAGACCGGGCTTGTCACAAATTCCAATATCATCGGCTGTAGGAGATATCCGTGGATTGCGAATCGATCGTTTAACGTGCGGAACCAAGTCCGCTCAGAGCTCACGAGTTCTCGACCGATTCCGTATTCCACAATCTTTTGAATGATGCAGGGGGCATAACTTGGATGTGCTCGGAGCCGCTGTCCAAGTTCCACGGGGGTATCGAATGGCGCACCATCAAGCTCTCCACTTGGATCAATATTGGCTTCATTGTCTGTGTATCTGAATCGGCCGATGGAGTCGTAGTTTTCAAGTCCGAGTCCGATAGGGTCTGTTAATTGGTGGCAACCAACACAAGATGGGTCACTGAGGTGTTCAGCGACGCGCTCCCTGAGGGTTCGACGGGTGCCGGTGGGTTCAGGAATAGACGTATCCACATTCACCGGTGGCGACGGAATCTCTTGGCATAATAATCGAGTCCGCACCGCTTCGCCTCGTCGAGTAGCACTGGTCGCGGTTGAGTGGGAATGAAGCGCTAGAAAGGACACTTGACCCAAAAGCCCTGAGCGTTGGTCGTCAGGATGCCACGGTAAATAGCCAAAGCCTGATTCGACGGGAGACGGGACGCCATAGATGGTCGCAAGCCGTGGATTGACGAATGTGAAATTTGCTGTCATGAGGTCTCGAAAATCTCTAGGGGCATCGAACACAAGG
>JBMYRY010000517.1:0-2722 GCA_049602795.1 Bradymonadia bacterium | reverse complement strand
ATTCGACCGGAGTGTTGCTACCGGGCACATTTCATCCTTCTCAACCTCGGGGCAAGTCGATCCCGAATCAAGCGTCGTGACAGGCATGCTTAGCGGACAGATGGTGGTCTCCAAGAAAGCTATCGAGGGAGAAGAGATTCTGATGCTCCCCACCAGAGATAGCGACCAACTAGAGGTCTTTGGTCTCAAAGACAACGATGGGACCGTTAGCGTGGTTCGGCGACAGATACTGACAACCTTTGGAGATTTACCTTTTGCGACCGGCCCCATGAGTACACTTGCAACAGGTTTGTATTTCCTCGTTGGTCATACCACAGAGCGCATCATCTCAGCATGGGTCATGGACGAGAACTCGGGTGACATTCGTTTCGGCTGCTCCATCAATCTACCCACAGGCGTTCACTTTATGGCACAACATCCGACGACTCAGGAAATTTATATAACATCTCGAAGTAGTCGCTCGATCGCGGTGCTATCACTTGAACCTGCGGGTTGGCAAGGAGACCCCTCTAGCCGAGCCTGCAGAATTGGGATAAACCGTTTTATTGACAGTGGTAGTGCCGGCACCCATAGCATCGCCTTCAGCAAAAATGGTGGACAAATGTACGTCACCAGCATCGCCGATGGGACCCTAACCCAATATGACACTCGACTCGCGGAAAACAACCAGCCTGCTGACCTTCCCGTAAGGCGTACATGGGTTGGACCTGAGGCTGGAATTGTAAAGCTCAGCCCATACGACGACCTGATTTATCTGGCCATCACTGACAGCCAGGAACTTCTTCAGATTGCGCCATTCACGCTGTCGACTTTAGGCCGTCTCCTCTTGGATGGTAGACCCTATGACTTCGATTTCATGCCAGGGAATAACAACTCACAGCGGATTGTCCTCAGCCTCTTTGCTGACCATCGAATCGCATTTGTCGATGTGGCGGGTAATTCGTTGACCGAAGGTCAAATCATGGAGGGGACCGAATGATGTTCGGACGAACTTTGTGCCTAAGCATGTTCTTCGTTATTGCGTGCACACAGCCTCCATTGCCAAAGATAGAAAGAATTGAGGGTCCTGGCCACATCACCTTTGCTTGTATTGACGAAGCAACGGGCGAACCGGCAGGCACGATCGAAGGTTGCGGCTGTCATGTCTTTGATACTGAAACACAATCATTTCGCACACTGGGACCTGTTGAGTGTTTGTGCGTGACCGCCGGAGGGGTAGAGGTCCCCAATATTGAGGCGGCGACCTGCGATAATAGTGACGAACTATGCCCAATTAGAGGTGAAGCCGGAGACTGGGTGCCTTCAGATGAGTCCGCGGCACAAACCGTTTCATGTGAGCCACAGGGCGTCGGCAAAGTCGCCGCTCTCGTGGCAAGTGAGCCGAAGCAATCGCTTACTGTTATGCTCATCGACCAAGCAGACACGTCCAATAAACTTTTAGATGCCAGCGAAAAGATTCCGGGTCAAACCTCCCATCGCGTAGACGATCTCCAGGTTGGACTCTTTTATGTGCCCAAGGACCGAATCTATTTCTCGGTGCTCGGACTGACTGGGCGTATCGCGGTTTTTGATACTGCATTAGCGGTACTTCCAAGCTATGAGCAACAATTGAATATTGGAACAATTGCCGATGCCGAAGTCTGGCAGCATCAAGAACAAGACACGATGGCAATCTTCGAAGATGCGTTATTTGTACTGACAGCGGCGCGACATACCATTTACGAATACGCACTAAACCAGGTCAGCGACAGGTCACTGGAGTCACCATTACCAGTCCGATGCTACACGATCGAGCAAGGCGGCAACGAGGGATGCGAACGCATCGATGGTGACTTCGATGCAAACCTTAACTACATCACAACCATGGCGATCGATCCAAATGGCAGGTGGATTGGCATCGGTCTGTCTCATACCCCCATGGTCTTAACATTCGACCGTGAGGACCCGTCCAACAGCCTCACAACATCTTGGGAGACACCGGTCCCCAATTGTGAAGACCCCTACATTTTCACCTTAATCGATGATGCCTGTCGAACCTTTAGCGATTGCTATTCGGGTGCGGATGAAAACGGCGACGGTCGTTTTGATGCTCAAGATACTGTTTGTACCACCGACACATGGAGGACACCTGACTGCTTTGACGGGGTAGATAATGACGGTGATGGACTCATTGACCGCGCCGATCCCGGCTGTGATAACTTTGCAGACCGCTCGGAGGTTGACCAAGAGAGTGGACCAGACTGTGTTAATCGGATTGACGATGATTTAGACGGACTCACCGACCAAGCAGACCCGGGTTGTGGTCCCGCGGATCTTCAGTTGGCCTTCCAAAGAGAGCAAGAACCTGAGTGCTCGGATGGTATTGATAATGATGGAGATGGGAACATCGATTACAATGTCAGCGATGGGGACTCAGGATGCAGCCATGCGAGCGACCGATCCGAATTGAGCCATCAGCCAGCTCGCGGCGTAAGGTCACTCAAGTTGAGCCGTCCTCCTGAATTTGGCGAGCAGAGCTGGCAAATCAATATACTCGATGAACAAGGCAACCTATATGCGGCTCTTTATGATGCACAAACATTAGTGAGCAAGGACGCTCATTCCGAGGCTCTGCAATTACTCGCTCAACGGAATAAACCGGATGCCGCAACTCTTATTACCATGGACTGGACAGGCAATGTTAATCTGTGGGCGTTCGGTCAAACAATGCCACTTACGTCCG
>JBMYRY010000516.1:0-2728 GCA_049602795.1 Bradymonadia bacterium | reverse complement strand
GCTCCACTTCTTGTCGAATTGAGAAGGTATTGTACACGCGGTCATATCGTGCCGACCCTGCTTCGGTGCAGGGACCCGTCGCAAATTGGAGGTAGTTGTAATTTTGCTCACGTAGCCAGAATTTAATCTCCCTTGCAAAACAACTTCCAATTGAGGCAATCGGCGTGTTTCGGTCGATACGCAGCCCGTCTGGCTTAGGTCGTCGCAGGAATTCGTCGTTTAAGTCTGTTTGTGGTGGATATAGCCGATGAGTTTCTAACTTCAAAATTTGAACTTCGGCGATGCTTTTCCGATTTGGGTTGTAGGCGTACATTCAACACTCCCTTTTCCATTAACATTGACTATCGTGCTTTATGCTTCCATGCACGGAGTAGGCCAACATCTCTCCCAGATGTATCTGATGATGAATGAAAATCGTGTCTCCAGACTCTGTATGACCTTAAAATGAGGCGCTAAAGATATTCTAGTGGATATGTTAAGACGGAGAGACTCTGGGGCGTATCCCTGAAGCGGTGTCAGCGATTTGTCCAACTCTTGTCACAATTTTGGCGTACCTGAATGCCGTTGGTAGGGGTGGAACAAAAAAAACCTGGGCAGGTTCTTACTGAGTCACGGTACTGCAAGTTCGTCTCCCCTCAAACTTACAATCGCATCAGTCTTTATCCCTGCCCAGGCTTAGAGTTGTATGAACAACAAAAGTGTTCGACAACTTCTAACAAAATTATGACGAAACGCCGTTGGATTTACTAGATGAAAAGCGAATTAATTGACGGTTAAGCGCTTAAGGTACTGGGTAAGGGGATATGAGAGGGCTGGCTGTTGCTATTTTATGATGGCGATGACCTGTTGAGCACTCGCGATTAATTGCCCGTCGGCTGACCAGAGCTGATCTAGTTCGGTGGCATATCCGTGGTTTACAGTTGTCGTCTGAACCGTTAATGCGCAGTGCTCATTTGGTTTTGCACTTGCGATGTTTGCAAATGCAATCTGGATTGAGACAGTAGCCATTGGTCGTAAGCCCCGAGAGAGGTTTGCCGGCCACCAACTATCGATTAACGTGGACGCAATGACCTCATCGAAACCGGGGGAAGGAGTCCTGAGCCTTACCCAGCCTCCAGATCGCATTGGTCCATTAGAGAACAAAGATTCTCCCCAGCACGGCCGCAATTCTATGTGCTTCGTATACGGGGGTAGCCCTGCTTTTTCGGGTACGGGCGACACTGACTCTAACGTCGGAAATTGGGGCATAGAGAGACTGAGTTCATCTGGTTGTGTTTGACGCTGATCGCCGCAGAAGGCGCTTCCGTGCGCGACCACAGTACCTGCTTGGGTTAGCTTTAAGCTGAGACTTTCCGTATGGCGCCCTTTCCGCAGTGAGGTGGTCTCAACGTAGAGCGGCATTTCAGGCAGCGCGAGGGCACAAAGATTTAGATGTAACACGCGAAGAGGCGTCGTACTTTCATTTATGACGGCATCAGCCGCAACACCTAAAAGCAAGCCTCCAAAGATACCCGCTTCGAGGCAGTAGTCACGCGGTAAAGACAGGGGCTTTCCGCGAGTAATCTCGTGCCCTAGTAGATGAGCGAGTGAGTTTGACATATGACGTTCCTGCTCCACATTTACACAACAGACTCATAGACTGGTGATTGGGTTTCACATCCTTTAAAAGCGACGATGAAGTGACATTCTTTGCAGCTAGGTTTGCCCGGTCAGTATTAGGCTGAAGAAGAATACACCGTATTTGGGTGAGCGGTGGATTGATTCAGGCTACACCCGTTCCAGCGCCCCCCAATTCTAGATTGAGCTGGACGATTGCCCCATGTACTTCTGCCATCAACTCGTCACGTGTTTCGATACTGTGGTTTTCGAGAGGAATTGGCTTTCCAATCTTAACCTTTATTGTACCCGGCTGGGGGTCGAATGACCCGATAGGTAAAACGTCGCGTGCACCATGGACCGACATGGGGACGATCGGAACGCCCGCCTCTAAGGCTAGCATGAATATGCCCTTCTTAAGTGACTGGATATGTCCGTCTTTGGTTCGCGTTCCTTCTGGGAACGCAAAGATGTTGACCCCGGAGCGTATAAGTTCACCGCCGCGCTTGAGGCTCGCAATCGCCTTCTGGGGATCGCTACGGTCGACAAAAATCATGCCCGCTTCTCGCATTACCCTGCCAAATAGCGGAACGCTCTCTAGTTCTTTCTTGGCAACGAACCCTATGTTTGCTGGCAATGCCATAAAGGCCGCGGGAATGTCCATGTGTGACTGATGATTCATCACGAAAATATGGGGTTTGGTATAGTCTACATGCTGCTCGTCAAAGACTTCTAGTTTTGAGCCTGCAACCCAGAACATATTCGGTGCCCAGATTTCTCGAGCGTGTTTCAAAGTATATTGCTTATCCCGCTTCAGTCGAGACATCAAAATGCATTGGATGCAAGTCCTGGCCGTTGTAACAATGACGAGTAATCCCGTCCAAATACTTGGTATTAACCTCGGTGTTCGCATATTTCCCCCAATGCCAATCACCTATCATTAAACCGTGTCCTACGACAAGATGTTGTGAGTGGTAGGGTGGAAAGTCTCTCAACTCAGTGCGGGATTGAGCGCTGACTAGATGGGAGTTGGCGAGGTCCGTGGGTATGCCACGGACCTCGCTCGTCATACCTTCGACTCAACAAACGGGGAATCAGATACTCGATGTATCGGTAAGCCGAAGATATGGTT
>JBMYRY010000515.1:0-2735 GCA_049602795.1 Bradymonadia bacterium | reverse complement strand
CTTGTTGGAGTCGACGGTTTTTCATCGCCCAGATCGTGCCGCCATCAGTTTTTCACAGTTGATAGAACTCGGTGGTCTTGAAGCATCAAGCTTTGAGCTCATCTACGACCAGGCTTTCCCACATCTTGATGCAGCGTCACAACTCCGATTACTTGAAGGATGGGAGTTAGCGGTGAGTGGTGAGGCGCGCGGACGTGTGCTGAGCCTAATTTTATCGCACCTCGACCCGGAAGAGGATGCTCAAGAGTATCAGGTGGTTCTGGATAAGCTCGAAGCGTTTTCCATTGATGATGCAACCGTTTGGGAATTAAGCGTTGCGTTTTTCAAGCGGCGCGGCGAGTACGGACGTTTGATCGAGTTGCATCGGCGCTGGCTGATGCATCTTTCGGGCGAACGCCGTCGTTCGGCCATCAGAGAGCTTGCACGGCTAGAGAGTGAGTTTGGAGACCCGGTTGAAGGCGTCGAGCTCTTGCTTTCGCTAGAGAATGAAGAGCTTTTCGTTGAAGAATTCGAGTGGATCTACGCTCAGTCTAGTCGGGTCGACTTACTACGGACCTTTGCAGTGGTCATGGAGTCGCTTCAATCGATTCGGGTTGAGACGCTCAGCCTTAACCTGAGATTGGTTGTTGAAACAGGCATTCCATCAAATGTGTTCAAGCGCATTACAGGTGCCGTTGACAGCAAAGCCGATGTCGAGAGAGTGGTACTCGGAGTGGGGGACGAAGCGCTGGTTCAGCATGCAGAGGCGAGTGCGTTAGTCGCCTGGCTCCGACTGTTGCATGATGATGTCACCTTATCGCAGAGTTGGCATGAACTGCATGATGTGTTTTTGACGCTGGGGACGCGTAGTACTTTCCCCGAATGGGTTACGCCCCATGCGGTCTTGCTTAGGTTTTGGAGCCTACTGAGGCAGACCATGGCGCTAGCACACTTGTCTAACTGTGCCGACATCGTATTTCTCGTGATGGAGGCGATGCTCGCAAAAGGCTTCGAAGAGGAGTTGCGGGCAGGGCTGTTAAAGGGGTGGAACTTTCCTTGCTATGTGGTGAGAGAAACCGCGTTATGGTGGGAAGGGGTTTTTGAAAAAATTACGCTGCCAAATGCCGCATTCGCTAAGTTTTATGAGCAATGGCTATCGCTTGGTGGACGAGAACTACACGTGCTGGCCCGTCAGGAAGCATTGTACAGCCGTCTCGAAGATTCTGATGGTCTCAATCGATGCTTGACCCGCGCGTTCGGGATCGCTGAATCCAATGAAGAAAAACTGCGGCTGGCACACGCTCTTTTGGAGGTGGGGCGACGCGAAGGTAATCAAGGACGTATTCTAAAGGCGCATGCTAGACTTTCTGAGCTTGCTCCAGACTCGTCGAAAATCGCGAAGGATTTCTTGCAGTTTAGCGTAAGTGTCAAGGCGATTGATCAGATTTTGACCGCAGGGCAAAGAGCGTTTTCGGAGTCGATGCTCGAGTTTGATGAACATCGACTCTGGGTGCCTTGGCTTCAGACCCGCTTTGAGGCGGGCGAGATGTCTGCTGATTTGGAAAAGAGGCTTAGAGAAGCAAGTGAACTGTTGCCCGAGAACCTCTCGTTACAGCGCTTGCTTGGTCAACTGTACTTTGCTCTGGGGCGGACGGCTGACGGGCTCGACCTGTGGTTGACTTGGCTTACAGAGCCTACGTTCTCCGTCACTACCGAGGAAATGAGCTTCTTGGTGGAGGTGGCCCTAGCTAGCAATGACATTACGAGAGTTCAGCGTTTGCGATCGTTGGTGCCCGTGGGTGTTGAGTTTGTTCATCAGCAGGTATGCCTGGCGAATGGCGTTGGGGACTTTGCTACATCCTTGACGCAAATTGAGGCGCAAGACCGTGTCGGTGAACTTGATGCCCAACTATGTCATTACGCGTTGATTGCGTGTGCAGGTAAGCGGGATTTTTCGGGCGTGGGTCGGTGGGCCTCAAAGGGGTTGCAGCTTGGAGTGTCTAGCGATGAGGTGAAGGGATGGGTAAAGCCCTATGTTCGTCATTCTGATACGCTCAATGCTCTTGAGGACCAATGGTTTCTCGCGGTTGATGAGTCCGTGCCAAGTCGTTGCGAAAGGGCACTCCAATGGCTCGAGTGGCTCGTAGATGCAGGAGAGTCGGTTCGGGCCGGTGTTGAAATGGCGGAGCGATTTCAGTGGATGGGCGGTATTCCGGAGTCGTCATCAGCACTCAGAACAAGGTGGCTGAGGTTGGCTGCGCTGACGAGTAACGTGGAAGAGGCTGTTCGGGCTTTTGAAATGGTCGATACAGATACGCCTCTGCTAGAAGATGTGCTGAATTATGTCGGTTTGCGGTTTCGGTTGGGCATGTTGGAGGCTCAGGATTTGGTGCCGCTGGAGCACGCTGTTGAAGCGGATGGAACGAACGAGTCTGCCTTCAATTTATTGTCCGAATGCTACTTTGAGTTGGGGCTTTGGGTGCGCCTCTATGTTCATCTGTGCTCGAAAACGACCGGTATGACGTCGACCCGCCAAACGGTGTTGATGGCGTGGGCAGAGGGGATGACCGGTATGTATTCGGAAGCGGTAAGACGCTTTGCAGGATTGAATACATCTGCCTTGTCCGTGGACGCCTTTACTGCTTTTTCTGACTTCGCGAAAAGAGGCGCAGAAATAAGCACCTTGAACACGTGGTGTGATGACGCGCTCGTTGAGGCTACCGGGAGTCTTCGACTCACGATTGCTGCCCGGTTGT
>JBMYRY010000514.1:0-2739 GCA_049602795.1 Bradymonadia bacterium | reverse complement strand
GCCCGTACGAAAAATGCTTTCGGTGACGTCACCCAATCCTACTATGCGCCCTCCGCCGGCGTTGTCATCGGAAAAAGCACCAACCCCGTTGCCCCGACCGGCGCACGCATATTACACCTGGGGATTGAAGCAAGCGATGATTCTCCCCTATTTGCTGTACCGAAGAACTGATCTGTAAAGGCCCATCCCAACCACGTTCGAGTGTACTGTCGCTGGTGAGCAAACGTCTCGTATTGTTCACTCATTGGACTGTCGCAAGTCACCAGAGCCATCAGTCAGCGCGTTGGCCATACAGAAATGCCACCCAGATTGTACACAGCCTTAAAGCCCAGCTTCTGTAGGATCTTCTGTGCCTGTCCCGAGCGATTACCAGAACGACAGTACAGCACAATGGGTTCATCCTTCTGACCGAGCTCACTCGCGCGAGCTGCAATCTCTTTGAGCGGAATGTTTACCGCACCCTTAATGTGGTGATTCGAAAATTCACCGGGCGTTCGAACGTCAATGAGTCGAGCGCCTTTTGCCACTAAGGCAACTGCTTGTTCAGGCTTGATATCCGCGGGCGAGCGGAGGAAAAAGCCCACCAAGAACACTGCAACAATGACTAGAATCCATTTCATAACTCCGCCTCCGCTTCTGCGAACTTATGGGCAATATCTATGCCGTGGACATAAGACTGGTGAGCATGCAACGCCAACGGGCTCACCCGTGTAATTTGTGGCAGCGTCGAGGTCAGCTTGGCACATCACGGTGCCATCCAAAGACGCATCTTGCCAGTCGGTAGGCAAATCACAGACGCCTCTCAAGTCGGCGTTATCTAGCGTCACGCTTGCACCGGAGTTTCCGGCAACATACAGGCGGAGACGGCTCCCACAGACCCTACCCGCCAGATTCGACGGACGCGTCGTGACCTCAAATGTATCAAACGAAGATTCGTTCAATCGGGTTTCTGCACTTACATCAACATCGCTGATCGTCAGAGAACGAACATTAGAGTTTTGGATAAACAAGGTCTCAAGGCGGCTATCTGACAACGTGATCTGGTCGCTCTGCGAGGAGTTATGCACAAGACCACTGAAACTTAACTGTCGAAGCTCTAAATTAGAAAAGTCAGCGTCGACTCGTCCTCCGCCAATACTCAAGCGATCGCCACTGATGCTGTCAAATCTCGAATTCATGACATCACCATTCAAGATAAAATTACCGGGTAATTCTTCGCCAATCGGTCTACACATCGTGAGATCGCACATTGTCCCCCCCGGACAATCAGCATCTCTAACACACATTCTGTAGCAGTTGCGAAAATAACACCGCTCGGAGTCGGGACATATACCTCCAATTTCGAGGTGATTACATTCGACTGAATTTTCAACCTCTGCAGACTTTCGATATGTGAGTTGTAGCTTTTCCGCTTGCAAGTCAGACACTGAACCCATGAGCGTAAGAGAATAGATCTCTAGGTCACTTAACTGTCCACTGATGGGTGCACTGGAGTTGCTCGCACTCAATTCGGTCCCATTGATTCTTGAGTCAGTCAGCACAATTGAGCTGTCTTCTCCCCAGTCGCCGAGGGCATATACTTGCAACAGACTCGAGTTCGTAATGCTCAATTCACCCTGCACCTCGAGATTGCCGTCTAGTGAGAAAATAGCTGCCGAATCGACAGATACATCTTCCCATCGACTATCTGTCCATTCGACTGACTCTATAAAGAGCTTTTCCACGACCGAGTCACGGAAGTCAAAGTCGTTTAAGATTGCGTCAGACAATGTGAATGCTTGAACATTAAGGTAGCTCAACCCGTTACCAGATGCCCCCACGGTGCGTTGACTCGGAGTGATATTCACGCCATCAAAGGTAACATTCTGGAATTCGCCTCTCGCATCTTCCATGCCGCTCACAGAAAGTCCGCTGATGAGACTGTTTCTAAAGCGTGTATCTATGACGATGGGCGCACTAAACTGACCGGCAGCAAGTCCAACGTAAAGCTCGATGTCGTTGAGAATACTATTATCGAAATCAGACCTACTTATGTTTGGCGCCGGTGCCCTAAGTCCATTGACTGTAGCATTTCGGAAAAGCCCGCTAAGACTCATTTTTTCTTGAGCCGCAGCAAGACTACGAAAATTCAACTCCGCATTGGTGAAATCCGTTGGCAAGGCATCCACATTTACGAAGGTCCGAGCAAGGTTTGAATCGACGAGTAATGTCCCTGAAAATGACGTCTCGGAAAGATTGGCACCCGACAGATCAACCCGGTTCAGTTCAGATTGAGTGATTCTAGACCCACTCAAATCAGCGCCCGACAAATTAGCGTTGACCATGCGACTACTTCGCGCAGTGACGTTTCTTAGGTTAGCGTCATTTAAGGTGCTGTTAATTAAAGTTGTCCCCGAAAGCTCAGCATTGGTTAATTCCGCTCGCGCAAACTCAGTTCCACTCAAATTGCCTGCGGTGAACTCCGTACCATTGAGTCGTGCATCCAAAAAGCTGGTGACGGCGGCGACACAGTCATCGTCAATGTAGACTTCAGGGCAACAACGCCATGTTTCGGGCGGGTCTGACAGGTCGACCTGTTCGCCGCAAAGGTCTCCGCGTTGATTCATCTCCCACGTCTCTTCAAGTAATTCTTGGGTGCATTTGAGTGGAGGAGGCTCGTAAATCGGCGGTAAGCTTTCCCTTATTTCTTGTGGGGCATCTTCCAATGAACCAAACATTAGTTCAATTGCACACGGCATG
>JBMYRY010000513.1:0-2740 GCA_049602795.1 Bradymonadia bacterium | reverse complement strand
CTGATGCACAAGGTTGCAGACACTTCTGCGAACGTTCTAATCACAGGAGAGAGCGGTACGGGTAAAGAAGTCTTTGCACGGGCACTACATGCTGAAAGTAGCCGACGGGATAAGCCATTCATTGCGATTAATTGCGGCGCCTTGCCAGAATCGCTGCTTGAAGCGGAGTTGTTTGGGATCGAACGGGGAGTGGCCACTGGGGTAGATGCTCGGGCGGGTACCTTTGAACAGGCTAACGGGGGCACGCTATTCCTCGATGAAATTGGTGATATGGCCCTGAACATGCAAGTTCGCCTTCTGCGGGTGTTGCAGGAGAGGCAAGTTGTCAGGGTTGGCGGGACAAAAGTAACCAATGTCGATGTTCGAGTGATCGCTGCCACGCATCGTCATCTTGTTGAACGCATCGCGGACGGGAGCTTCCGGCAGGATCTGTATTATCGGTTGAAAGTTGTCACTTTGGAATTGCCATCACTTCGGGAACGTCCGAAGGATATTCTAACCTTAGGACGGTTCTTCATCCGACGCTTCGCTGATCGTTACGAAAAACCAACACCACGCCTGTCCACTGCTGCGGCCAGGGCGCTCCTTACCTATACGTGGCCGGGTAATATTCGGGAGCTCGAACATGCGATTGAGCAAGCGATTATTCTTATGGAAGGGGATACCCTTTATCCACAGAATTTTGGTTTGGGTCATCAAGAGCATTCTGGATTGGTCTTGGAGTTTCCTGATGAAATCGATTCATTTACTGCCATTCGTCAGGAAGTTGAAGATCGTCTTGACCGAGAACTCGTCACACGTGCTCTCGCGGCGGCGCATGGTAATCGGACCAAGGCCGCTGAACTCTTGAATATTTCTCGGCGTTCTTTCCACTATAAACTTAAAAGTCTGTCTCTCGTGGACACCTAAACGTACTTCATTTTTCCAGTGCATTTTTTTGCGCTGCATGCGTTTGGTGTGCATTTTTTTGCTCTATGGGTATAGATGACTGTTTTTATTTGTTTTTTTGTTGTCTCGCGTTGTTTTTATGTTTTTGGGCGCGCATTTTTTTGCGCGAATGGCGGGGTGGGGACGATGAGATTACGGTAAAATCGGCTTGGCACGCTATCTGCTTTGTTAAAGACACAAATACAATGAACGGATAGGTGATATGCAAAACAGTCGGGCTCAATCATTTCAATTGCTAGGTATCTCTCCTGATGCCAGCCGTGATGAGATTAAGCGAGCATACCGACGTATCGCGAAACGCCTTCATCCTGATCGTAGAGGAGGAGACCTTAATGCATTTCGTAGGATCACTGCGGCATACAATCAATTAATTCAAGGCGATCGAGCGCCTTCAAACCGGTCGCAGTCCTCGGGTGGAACTCAGACTAAGCCGAAAACGCAAAATCAGGAGCCAACGCGTACCACGGGAAGAACAGTGTCCTCCGATTCGGCGGACACCACCGTTCGATTCAAGGATTTTCGTTTCGAGTGGTCCAAGCAGTTTGAACGAGCAGAACGGCGACGAAAAGCCAAAGCATCGTCTCGAAAGACTGAATCGACACAGCAACAAGAAATTAATAGCGGACACGTGTCTTCGGTACCCACCGATGACGCTGAGGCCTGGAGGCTTTGGCGCTCTCACGTGAAAGCGAACGATGAGATGAGTGAACCTCAACAACATAGGGAAGTAAGCGATTCATTTGTACCGGAAGGGGGTACTTATACGGATGCGTCGATTGATTCCACTCTGTCAGGACGTGTTGTTGGATGGTTCAAGAAACAAAAACGGCATTTTCAGGCAATCAAGCCTGTAGATAAAGGTGAGAACGTAACGCTTAGACTTCGGACCTCCGACCAGACCCTCCTGTTTGGTGGTCATCATCGCATAGCCCTACAGCGATTAGCAGCATGCCCAAGCTGCCGAGGTGAAAGTGAACGTTCCTGCTCGATTTGTCGAAACACCGGTCGGGTTAAGGTCAGAGAGGAGGTCACTGTGTATGTGCCTCCTGGCGCTGTAAGCGGGACCCAGATTAAAGTTCCAGGGAAGGGAACGGCCGGACTTCTCGATCATTCTGATGGAGATCTCATCCTTATCGTTGAGCACGAGTTGCCTACGGGGTTTCGTGCTCAAGGACTTGACCTCATCGGCGCATTTCGGGTCGATAAGAACCTAGCCATGAGAGGAGGCATTGTTTCTGTAGACGTACCGAGAGGTAAGGTAAAAGTTCGTATCCCTCCAGGAACGGAAAATGGCGATCGGCTAAAACTCAAAGGTCAGGGTATCCCAAGTTCGATAAGCAATCTAAGCGGCGACGTGTACTTGGATTTGAATGTTGGGAGTGTGTGGTGAAGCAAAAGAAGAACGTTTTACATAAGCTTTCGAGCGGATCGGACTTGTTTTGGACCCTCAGAGGTGTGTTGAGTTCGGGGCGAGACATTCAATGTGCGCCCGAGGACGGTATCTTTGAGCCTACACATGAGGAAAGAAAAAAAACGGGTGAGGGCTCTAGGAAGAAAGAAGAAGTCCTCACGGCTAAACGCGTTCATATGCGGTATGGTGTTGGCGGACAACTCATGCAAATTTATCGGCAGACGGTTGGGGTTGAGTTTCAGGCCCACGCTTAAACCTCATGATGGGACCGAATCATTCTTACCATTGTTGTCGCGTTTACTTTTTGGTGCTCAAGATCCATCCTTAATCTTAAATCACATTTCTTCATCGGTAACCTTCGACGGCAACAGGATGCTCAGA
>JBMYRY010000512.1:0-2745 GCA_049602795.1 Bradymonadia bacterium | reverse complement strand
AAAAAGCACAGAGGCATAACAAGACTGCGGTTAAATTTTTCATAGAGATTCGCTTTCCCGATTTAGTTTTTTGGACGAATTTAGCTGTTTGTTTCCCTCAAATAACACTGAATCAGCAAAATGTGACCATTTTTTGTGCATAAACCCGTAGACCCGCCGTCGGAGTCTCCGAGCAAGTAACGTAAACTTAAATGAAAAAGTAATGGAGAATCAAATGATGAAGAAATCATTAAGAACCATAGGTGCCGGTATCGTAGCTATTGGAATGCTCGCTTGCGGGGGAAGCCAAACCACCCCCGAGGTTGAAACATCGGATATCCCAAAGTGGGCGCTGACGCCTCCAGGTGCTTGCGGTGTGGGTATTTCAAAGGTTAGAGGCAATCTTGGCATGGCGCAAAAGACCTCAGAGGCCCGAGGACGGGATGCACTTGCCAGACAGCTTCAAACAAAAGTTCAAGGGATGATGAAGGATTATCAACAGTCTGGCGAGGCTGAGGCAAAGGATTTTACCGAGGAGTTAACCACACAAGTTAGTCGACAACTTGTTGATACGACGCTGATTGGTACCTCAACACGTCTCGCTCATGTAAGCCAAGAGGGGCCTCAGCAATATTTTGCGCTTGTTTGTTTACAACCTGATGCATTCATCGGGGCATTTGAGAAAATGAAAGAATTGAATGGTAAGCAAAGAGAGGCACTCAAGAGTCGTGCGTCCCTTGAGTTCAAGGATCTCGATGAGCAGTTAGAGAAGTTAAGGCAGTAAATCGATGTATCGCCTGACTTGGATTTTGATGTTGTTGCTCGGCTGCAGTCAGAACCAGCTGATCAAGGAGCCGATCACTACAGCTTCTAGTGCGAGGTCAGGCGACATTGCTGGAGATTCCGGCTTCTTCACGGTCTTTGCCTGGAGTCTCCGTTCTACTGATGGTCGATCTGTTGATAATTTTCGGCAGATCGACCCCAGTGACCGCACTCGTTTGGAAGATCATGGTTTCGCTCAGCCTCAGATGGACTCTGATACCTTCAGAAGGCAACTCAAGACTCACGCATTGTGGATGCTGCGCGAAGGCTCAACAACGAGGCAGGCTCATTCGCAGCATGGACAGGCCAAACTTCGCGATGGACGTTATCTGTCTCGAGAGAGTAATGTCATCAGATCGGTTACTATGAAACGCTCTTCTCGATTGACTCAATGCGCTGAGATGCGCAAGGTTTTCTCGGAGAAGAGGATAACAGACGGTTGGATGAGCGAGGACGTCGCTCAAAGTTGGCAGAGAATCGGTCTGAGTGAAGAGGCCCCGGTCATGTCGTTCGATTATCAAGTCGCTACGAAGGGCTTTTTGCTCATCGACCTTGAAGCTCAATTGAGTCGACTTTATGTTTATCAAGAGCTAGACGGACACCCGGCATCAGAATTGGTCGAGATTATCGTGTCCTGTGGATTCTGAGAATCGAGCGGAGGTTTATCATTTAATTTTGTATGGGACGTTCTATTGGAAGTCGATGCCGAAAGGAAGCGGTGAGATTGGTCATGTATTACAAATACTTCGTATATAAAATATCTACTCTGCCCCCAGCAAAACTGGGATAGTCTCGGCAGATTCCAGCAACGCATTTGAGTCCACCTCGTTGTGTCCCTACCGTACTCTTTACTACTAACCCCTTTGACACATTGACCGAAATGATCCCTGCGAAAAAGTGATTACGTATACCAGGTTGGGTGTTTACATTATCTAGACCGTACTCAAATGTTAAAGACCCAAGTTTTCCGTTTTCTACGCCGATAAAATTGGAGCCTCGAACGTAATCTCTGTCCTCGAGTGTTCTGTACTCCATCATGCTCGCAATTCGTAGACTGGTTCGTCCCGAGAGGTGTTGTAGATACGTGAGCTCCGAGTGCTCCATTTGTTTAAAGCTCTCAAAGGAGCCTTCACCGGTTCGCCCCAGATCCCTATAGCCCCCACTTGCGGCGATTCTTGAACGCCCAAGATCGTAGGTGTAATCAAAGCCACCGAAGCCGTGAAATGTTGTCAACTCACTCGGTTGGTCTGGAAACTCTATTTTGAATAGTCCGCTTGAAGAAAAGGTCAGATCTCCATCAAGTGCGCTGTATTGAAGCATTAGGCGAGCCGCTCGTTCGTCGATCCCTTTTGAGGTTTCTTGATCAATCCGTTCAAGAGTCGGGACTTGGTTATACCGAATCGCATCGCCAGCTTGACCCTTGATTTCTCTTCGAGAGCCGTTTTGAGTAAATTCAGAAAGTTCGATTGCCTCAATCGTTGTAACAACATCACCCATTACGAGGTCAACCGTGCTGTATGCAGCATGACCCATGTTTACTTGGTCAGCAAGTCGAGTCTGCTGTAGCGCGCCCTCCATGTAAATTGACAGTATCCCTTCAAAGAAAGAGCTTGTGGAATAGGCACCAACACTGTTTGACGAGTCTTTATAGATGGAGGGACCAACATTGATTGCATTTCGGCGATGCACCGCGTGTGCACCAACAGTAATGTCCCGTATTTCTCCTTTGAGGTCGCCACCAGCTAGAATATCTTCTGGGTCTTCGACGAATTTGTTCTTCAAGTTGTCAATGTTCACTGAGTTAGTAAATCCTGCAAACAGGTTTGCTTTGAATGCATCTTTCTCAATGCTTGTATCAACGCCACGAAGAACAACATCGAATCCCACCTCATCGACTTTACGAAGTGCCAGCAACAAACCTCGACCGAGCTGTTTGTAAAAATC
>JBMYRY010000511.1:0-2745 GCA_049602795.1 Bradymonadia bacterium | reverse complement strand
AGTTGGATCCGCATTTAGTGCTTTAAATGTTCCTGCTGGAAACTTCCCCCTTTGGTTGGCGCCCCTTCAAATCGTGGTCACTGGCATTTCGGGCAAACAAAACGACGCTGTGCTCGCCTTGAGAGAGAAACTCAAAGCTGAAGGCTTCCGGGTAGAATCGGATATCCGAAACGAAAAGGTCAACTATAAGGTGCGTGAGCACTCACTCCAGAAGGTACCCATGATCGCGGTTCTCGGAGATCGAGAGGTGGAGAACAACACTGTCACGCTGAGACGCTTTGGCAGTAAACGCCAGACAGTGCTGAGTGTGGATGAATGGATCGAACAGATTCACACAGAAATTAAAGAGCGACGACTTCCACCCGGATTTGGTGAAGACCAAATAAAGTAAATCCAATGGGTGAGTCTTGCATAACTACCGCGTCATCATGCACACTCAAGTGCACAGACGCCTACGAAAGGACATAGAGACATGAAGCGCTCTCTTCAACTTATCGCCGCAACATTACTCATCGCAAGCTTTAGTCAAGCACACGCCGACTGGTTGAGCGTATATGCCGCCGCGAAACTAGATTCTGTTAACGGAACCGGCGAAGTCTTCGAAAATCTCAAACCAGGCATGGCCGGTGGACTTGAAGCCGGTATCGAAGTGATTGGTATCGAGGTGTGGGGTGAGGCAATTTGGATGGCTGACAGCCAAGCAATGTACTCCGGCAATCTTGGTTTTGACCTTACATTCGGCACCGACCTCCGAGTGAATGCGGGTATCTTCACGGGACCTATCTTTTTTCAAATGGGCGAGCCGGACTCAAGTGGGATTCAACTCTCCGACGAAACAAACCAATACATCGACGCGGCTCGAGTTGCGAACCCCGGTGTGCCATCCGGTAGTGAGATTGAAAATGCGTACAACTTGCAATATGGCGCTTCATCGAGCCAGTTAGAAAGCCTTGCGTTTGGATGGAACCTTGTGCGAACGCGTTTACAAATCGAATACCGCGTGATCCCATTTGGCTATCTCGGCATTGGCGGTCAATATGGCTACCACATCACATTTAGCGGTGACGACATCACGAATGAGGCAAAGATCTATGCCTTGGACGAACTCCGAAATGCGGATGGGATAAAGGACATCCCCCCTGAGCAACAGGATCAACTCATCGATGCACTCAAGAAAGACCTCGGCGTCGAAGAAACAGACACGAAAGACCTGAACGGTACCAATTTCAACGTGGGTGTCTATTTCAAATTAGAGATCTAGCTTCAGTACCTCGCGAGCAATCCCACCAAAACACCCCCCAACTGCCAACTGCATAGATTGGCGATCAAGCTCACCGTAAACGGACGGGCAACGCCAAATCGAGAAAGAACATACCACTCTCCGAATAAGGCGATCAGTTCAGCCATCGCGACATATTCCCAGTAAGGGACAAAGACAAGGTTGGGCAACACTAAGAAAATCAAAGGATGAGTGCTAAGATTTGCGAGTAGACAAATCCTTAGACGATGAATTTTACTTCGCTTGAACCAAGCTTGAAACGGCGGGCAAGTGTAGATAAGTGCTTCGATGAATAGCGTTACCAAAAAAGCAATCAACCAATTCACCAGCATAAGATACGGTTCCGATTCACTGTCATATTGAATGGAAAAAGGTATATCGTAGACCACACCGATAACCGAAGAAGATAAAGCGATGATTGCCTTTTTACTCTGTGTGTCACTTCTCCAATCACCGACCTCCTTGAGTAGTCAGCTTAATGCCGCAGAAGCCCGGTCATTGGCCCTCAAACGCATCATTGAAGGCACCTACGAAATCAAGAAAGACGAGCGTGTCAGTATTGATTTGGCATTACGACAGATTCTGGCAAATCAGCAACTGCCAATCTCAACTCGCATCTACGCCATTAGGGCGATGGGCGCTGTGCGCTCCAACGCCCAAGTCTTAATGAATCAATTAAACCAACCGACTGACGAGGAAATTAACCGAGTTCTCTCCATAGAAGCCGCTCAAGCGTTGGCTCGATTTGCACCGCCCGCGGCGATTTCGCAGCTCCTATCGCACCCTGATCCAAGCATACGGGCCATTGCAGCCAGAACGGGCGGACCAACCTCACGGCTCTGTACTCTGACAACAGACGATCCCTGGCACAGTGTACGCGAAGCCGCAGTTTTCGGCTTATCCACGAGACAAGATGGGCTTCCCTGTATCCTCAAGGCCTTAGACGATGCCACAGCAGCCGTACGCACCGCTAGCGTCACGGTACTCACAGATCTTGCCACCGACCTGAGCAACGAACAACGTGCCGAGACCATCACCCGCCTCAAAGTAATCGTAAAGGACAGCCGCCAGGACATGACGATTCGTAGTCAAGCCATGACCGCTTTGGGGGCTCTAGGTGATTGTGCTGCTGCAAAATCGGCACTGACGATCAACTTAAAGTCCAATAAACTTAAAGGACTTTTAAACGAAGCGCTTGGCGCACTACAGCGATGTGAAGAACTCACACCATTTCTAGGGCAAATGCTAGAAAGTCAAAATGACCACGTCGTCGCATTAAGCCTTCGCACGCTGATTGCCCAGAATCCAGAACTTGGGTGTCGAGCGCTAAAATCACGCCCAAATGGGTTTAAGGTGCGGCGCAAGGCACTCGTGGATGATCTCAGTGCCGAATGCAGGTCGCACGTACCGCTCGGAAAACGTCGCATCAGTATTCCTAATGAATCAGATGATGACGATTGACGGCA
>JBMYRY010000510.1:0-2755 GCA_049602795.1 Bradymonadia bacterium | reverse complement strand
GCGCGAGCGTCTGCTTGATCCATACAGACACTGCGTCGCCTGGGAAAACGAAGCCGATATGCACGCAGAACTAACCGAGCATCAGACAGCGGTCTTCCGCGCCTTTACAGAAGCCAAGGTAATCATCATCACTGTAGGTCAAGGGGAAATCTGGTACGATAAACGCGATAATACAGTCTATCCGATGGCACCGCCTTCAAAGGTGTTCGACCGCGACATACACGCATTTAGAATGTCAACATTCGGTGAAAACTACGCAAACTTGCAAGTCACTTACGACCTCATCAAGCAACACAATCCGGAAGCACATCTAATATTGACGGTCTCCCCGGTACCGCTCCTAGCGACATTTCAAGCGCGTAATAGTGTTGAGGCGAACTGCGGTTCGAAGTCCATGCTCCGCGCAGTGGTAGACGAATTTGTGCGAGCACATTCAGAGGATGTGACTTACTTCCCTGCCTATGAGATCGTCACGTGTACCAATACAGACCCATTTCAAGCAGACGCCCGCCACGTGCAACGTGCAACAGTTGATACGATCATGTCATTGTTTGAACATCGATTTCTGAAATCAGGCGAGCAGGTCAGTGAAGAAAGCTTAATACATCTGGGGAATGAAGCTGTAACCCAGGCTCAATGGGCAACTGCCGCGGGGCATTACGAAGAGCTTACGAAACGCATAGAAGCATACGATCCTCCGGAGGCTCACCCGTTTTGGAGTTGCGTCAATCAAGTGTATCAAGGTTTAGGGCATGCCTACATGAACATGAGTCGTTTCCAAGACGCTTATGCTGTTTTGCAAAAAGCGCTCGACACAACCACTGTTGGATGCCCGCGGTATTATCATTTGCTGAATGAGGTTGCTGCACTTGCCCTTGATTTTCAAGATATCGAAAAAGTATCCGTGTACATGGAGATGATCCTAAAGGACGCCAAAGCGCCGGTAGATCTCTTTCTGCACTATGTCGGAGTCTCCGAAAAGTGGTACAATAGACGCTCAGCCATCGCGCTTCTTGAACATGCCGCTGTGCACTATCCCAGAATTAAGCAGCACACTGATTACCAGGCTTTAATGGTTCACTTTAATCTGAGCACACCACTCACCACCACAGAAGTAACAAAACCATCAATGCCCACGATTGAATCTGAAACGGCGCTCAAAGAGCAGAGCTAGAGGGCTCGAATTCATCGCCTATCTAGTCTCTGGCAAGAATCGAACTCAAGGCTTTATTGTAGGCACCAAAATCGGTGATGTTATTGTGCACTGCGCCAGGAATGGCATGAAGCCTTACATTGGGATTCTCGGCCGACAATCGCTGACTCGATTCAAAGGGAATCAACGGATCACTATCGCCGTGAATCAAATGGATTGGCATTGCTAGCTGGCGGATCCACGCTGCGGTATCTAATCGGTATCGCAACAGCTTACTTGGTACCAACGGATAAAGCGTCTTCGCTAGGTCTACTAACGAATAGTACGGTGTTTCTAAAATCAACACCTCTGGCGGATGAACGGTAGCAAGATGAGCAGCCACACCGCTACCCAGCGATCGACCCACAAAAACAAAGCTGTCCAAATTGAAGTAGCTCTTCGCGAAATCGTAAACGCTAAGCGCATCTGCGTGCATTTGAGCTTCACTCTCAACACGACCTGTGCTTTTCCCAAATCCCCGATAATCGAAGATGATCACATGATAAGGAAAGTCCGAAAAGTCTTCAGCGACATCACCCCACGTATCAAGCGCACCTGCATTACCATGAAAATAGAGAACAACGCCTTCCGCCTTGGAGTGCTCAAACACCAACGCGTTTAATTGAGCACCTTCCACATCAATGAACACTTCCTTGAATGGGCGATTAAAGACGAAACGGTGTTCCTGTGACAATAGAGTCGGCACGAAAATAAGCCGCTCTTGGAATCGATAAAGAAACAGCAAGGCCATGGCGTAGAGGATCGTTATCGCGACGAGCGTAGTCAGGACGATCTTAAGCACAAAACCTCAAAAGTAGATTTAGCTGACTCATCATTGCCTTGATTCGTCATTCCGGATGCAACCTACGCCCAAACGACCTTCTTGTTTTCTTCGTACCACCCGTCGACCTGAGCGTCGGTGGCATCTTCGATTGCACCTCGCCGTATTTTCATGGTTGGAGTGAGCATGCCATTGGCGATGCTCCATTCGCTGGTTGTAACAACAATAAACTCAAGTCGCTCATGATGTTCGACCTTGGTGTTGACCTCAGCAAGTAATGTCCCCATCTCTTCGGTAATACGGTCACGAATAGCGGGCTGGTCCAATTGACCACGTAAATCCTCAGCAATCACCAATTGTACGTAGGGTTGAGGGCGACCCGAACCGGAAACACAACTCAATTCCACACTGCTGTGGTTATTGATCAAATTCTCAATCGGCGCGGGTGCAACGTACTTACCCTTCGACGTTTTGAAAATTTCCTTCACACGGCCGGTAATCTTTAAAAGCCCAGATGGCTCTTTGCGTTCACCGCGGTCACCAGTTTTAAAGTAACCATCCTCGGTGAAGGATTCAGCCGTCAACTCGGGGGCCTTATAGTAGCCCATCATCTTACCTGGGGAATCAATCAAGATCTCCCCTGCATCACTAATGCGCACTTTGACCTCGGGATAGGGCACACCGACATAGCCTGGTTCGTTGTACTCTTCTGTCGATAGATGCGAGTAGGCATAGTCTTCGCTCATTGCGTAGCCCTCGAGCAGATTTAACCCAAGCTTTCG
>JBMYRY010000509.1:0-2762 GCA_049602795.1 Bradymonadia bacterium | reverse complement strand
TAGGTAACCATCCCACAACAACTGGCAACGCAACCCCCATTTTAATTGGCTCAAATGTCGGTGGGCTGCCCATTACAAAGCGAGCGCAGGCGTTGTGAATAATTACTGAGTGATCGAGACCACTCGGGGTTCCATGAAAGATCGATTCAAGTTCATGGGCGAGCGTGATGAAACTTTCATCACTCAGATTCTGCTCGGCATAATCGGATAACACGCGCAAGAGAGCTACCGTGAACGCCGCACTACTCCCAAGCCCTACACCTAATGGCAATTCGCCATCGATCGTAATATCAATGGGCTCCGCGGAAGACAGCCCAAGGAGTGACAAGGCTTTGAAAAAAGAGCGGGTAATGGCATCTTTGGGCGCTGTAGATTCCTTTCCTGCATCAATTAACAATCCGCTTCTACCCCACCTCGGAATGTGCAGTCGTGCACGCCCTGCATCGCGTCTGGATAAAATTGCGCCTAAGCCGTGACTGAGAGCCGCTGCAATTGCGGGTCGCCCATGAACAACCGCATGTTCACCAAAAAGAATCACTTTTCCGGGTGCTGCGCTACGTGAAATTGGCGAAGTGGGCTGCATCAACGTTTCATAGCCTGCCAAAGCATTCGGGCTGCTTCGGTTCGAATATCGCCATTGGCGATCAACGCACTAGCAACTGCCGCGACGTGTTCGCTATCGACACCGGCCGCAAGAGCTGCTTGGCGCGCGTGCAAAGTCATATGTCCCCGCTGAATCCCCTCGGATGCCAACGCTCGGAGCGCGCCAAGGTTCTGAGCAAGCCCGGTACAAGCCATGACCATGCCCAATTCACTCGCACTCCGTACATTCAGAAGCTTTCTTAGAACACTGATGGTGGGGTGCACGCCCGTGGACCCGCCAACAACACCAACCGCCATTGGCAATTCGATACTACCATGTAAAACCTTGTCCTTGACAAACCATCTAGTCAGCGAGCGGTATTGACCATCACGAGCCGCATAGGCATGTGCCCCCGCCTCAACGCTGCGCCAATCATTCCCGGTCGCGATAGCAACCGCATCAATCCCATTCATAATCCCTTTGTTATGAGTCGCGGCGCGATAGGGGTCTACATGCGCGAAGCGATACGCATCAACAATGCCCTGAGCGACAGCCTCTCCACTCATTTCGGCTGTTTTGAGAGCCTCCACTGGAACTTGACAGCGAGCACGAGCACAGCGTCGATCGGCAAGATTACTCAGAATGCGCAAACATGCCCGAGCCCCCGTCAATGTCTCCAACAGAGGGGCAATGCCCTCCGCCATCGTGTTAACCGCATTGGCCCCCATGGCATCAACACAATCAACGATGAGATGGACAACAAGCATATCAGGCTCTGTTTCGAAGGTTCTCACTTCAAGTTCAAGTGCCCCACCCCCACGCTTCACCATCCCGGGGTTTTTGCTATTCGCTAAGGCAAGTAATTGAAGCCGAGCGTTCATAATCGCCTGCTCGGCCGAGTCAATGTCCTGGACTTCAACCAATTGAACTTGAGCAATCATGTGCCCACCATCAGCGTCTGCAGTGAACCCTCCCAATACGCCGGCAGCTTTTGCAGAATTGCTCACGGCAGCAATAATACTCGGCTCCTCAACGACCATCGGAATGATGTACGGCTTGTCATTAATGACGAAATTCAGTCCCAGCCCGATAGGTAAGCCAAATACACCTACACAGTTTTCGACCATGAGGGTGGCTCTCTCTAGATCAAGTCCACTATTGCCCAATAAAACGGTGATGTCTTCATCGGACAGCCCAAACTTTTCCCGCAACAAAGAATGGCGTTGCGACGGCGTCAATCGGTAGAAACCTGGTATTCTAGAGTCACTCATCTTCTTCACTCTCTTCGCGCATGACCTCTATCCACGACCGTAATGTTGGTCCAAGCCATTTACCGCGCTCTCTTAGTTTAGCGGGTTTTGTCGTTCCAGTCAGTGCAAGACTCGTCTGAATCCCTCTAAGGACAACATCAATCTTGCGTTGAGCGCCTTCAAGACCACCGTCTAAGTATGATTGTAATACCGGTCTAGCCATACCAACTACATCCGCACCAAGAGCAATGGCCTTTGCCGCAACACTACCCGAAGTGATGCCTCCGGATGACACAACCAACATGCTTTCGACTTGGGCTGCCGACCATGTTGCAGCCGCCGTTGGAATGCCCCAATCATCGAATTCGAATCCAAGGTCAGCCTGCTCTCCTTCAGCACGGAGCGCCTCAACCCGTATCCAACTCGTGCCACCAACGCCACTCACGTCAACCGCACGAACCCCTAAGCTCGATAAACGGCGTACAAGGTGCCCGCTCAAACCACAGCCGCATTCTTTAACAATCACTCTTCCATCCAGCGCATCAACCAAGCGCCCAATCGTTTCAAAGCCTAATCTGAAATCGGAATCAGCCTCTGCCCCAGGCTGAATCAACTCCATGGCTGGATTAAGATGAATCGCCATGTAGTCAGCTTCAATCTTCTGGAACAGGTCCCGTACAACCTTGATTCCCAAATCTCTGGCTTGGTTAATGCCAATGTTACCAAGAAGACAGACAGACGGTGCGACCTTACGCACCTGAAAGCTATGCAAAGTGGAGGGATCGGAATGAATGATTCGCTGTGAGCCTAACCCGAACGCTAGTCCGTTTGTCTCGCATAAGCGCGCCAAGTCTCGATTGATCTCGCCGGCTCGGTCCGGCCCGCCAGTCATGCCCGTGAGCATAAGCGGTGCTGAAAGCTGATGGTCC
>JBMYRY010000508.1:0-2770 GCA_049602795.1 Bradymonadia bacterium | reverse complement strand
GTCCCTCACACCAACACAGCGATCATTACGCAAGTGGTATTCGGTGTTCTGAGTAACGTAGAGCACGTGTTTACGGCGATCGTTTAACTGAGTCATAAATCGCAACCTCCTACTTTATGCTACACTATACTACATTTGACGACCTTTCATCAAATGTTTTTCAAGCACAAATTTGCCTAATCCTTAGTTTTTGGCGCTTTCCGGTTTCATACATCGCCAGCATCCGCTAGATCTGTTGTGCTCGAATTCGTTCACGGCACAACGCACGACAAGGAGGGGGCCTTATGATGAAAGGCGCGGTGAAAGATGTATCTGAAGCGATTGGCAATACGCCTATCGTAAAGCTGAATCGATTGACAGCTGGTTTGAAGGCGAACATCTACTGCAAGCTGGGCTATCTCAACCCGGGAGGATCCGTTAAGGACCGCATTGCACTCAATATCATCAACGAGGCGGAGAAGCGCGGTGAGCTCAAGCCAGGCGGCACAATTGTCGAAGCGACAAGCGGCAATACGGGCATGGGCTTAGCGATGATTTCCGCGCTCAAGGGCTACAAATGTATTTTTGTGATGCCCGACAAGCAATCCATGGAGAAAGTCAAAGCCCTCCGTGCAGCCGGTGCGAAGGTGGTGATCACGCCGACTAATGTTGAGCCTGAGGATCCACGAAGCTATTACTCGGTTAGCAGAAAGATCGCCGATGAGACGCCGGGCGCGTTCTATGCAAATCAGTATCACAACCTCGATAATACAACGGCGCATTACCAATCCACGGGGCCAGAATTGTGGGCGCAAACCGAAGGCGAGATCGATGCCTTCGTTGCCGGCTTGGGCACCGGTGGTACGATTTCAGGCACCGGGAAATATCTGAAAGAGCAGAATCCTGACGTTCAACTCGTTGGCATCGACGTTGAGGGGTCGGTCTACTATGACTTCTGGAAAACCGGCAAGGTTGTTGATGCGTATTCCTATAAGGTTGAAGGCATCGGGGAGGACTTTTTTCCGAGTACCATTAACCTGTCCATCATTGATGAGATCGTTCAGTTAACAGATAAGGAATGCTTTGACGCCACTCGAGCTCTCGCACGTCAGGAAGGCATTTATACCGGCGGCAGTGGTGGTGCAGCGGTTCTTGGCGCGATTCGGTACGCAGAGAAGATGGATCGCGAGATGAACATCGTCGTCTTACTACCCGATAGTGCTGTTCGCTATTTAAACAAAATCTTCGATGATGATTGGATGCGAGAGAATGGCTTCCTCGATCCTGAAGAGAGTCTTGGCTCCATCCGTGACATGCTTGCAATGAAGAATCCAAAAGTGATCGTGGCCGATCGAGGTGCCAAGATTGAGAATGTGATTGAACTCATGAAGAGTGAAGGCATTAGCCAAGTGCCGATTGTATCCGACGGTCAGCTTGTGGGGATTGTAAACGAGTCCTCCCTGTTGGAAGTCATGCTCAAGAAAGGCAGGGATGGCCTAGGGGCGACCGTTGACACAGTGATGACAGATAGTTTTGAAATTGCTGACCCCGACGCACCTGTGGGGCTATTTAATCATATTTTCCGGCAGGGCAAAGTGGTTGTGGTGTGGGAGCGGGGCGAAGTACGTGGTGTGATTACTCAGATCGATTTGATCGATCATTTAGCGCATCGCCGTCAAATTTAGGTTTGGGAGAGATAGGCAGTGACAGAGAAGACATACAATTTTGAAACAAGAGCAATTCATGCTGGACAACCCCCTGAGGAAACCACGGGCGCTGTGTGCGTGCCTGTGTACCTTACGAGCACCTTTGCCCAGCCATCTCCAGGTGTTCACAAGGGCTTCGATTATAGCCGCGCCGACAATCCCACTCGAACGGCGCTAGAAGCAAATTTAGCAGCCCTCGAGTCTGCTGAGTATGGTATTTGCTTCTCCAGTGGCTGTGCCGCGACGTCCGCGGTCATGCATTTAGTACCTCATGGCTCTCATATCATTTCTTGTGATGATGTCTATGGCGGTACTCGTCGACTCTTCAGCCAGGTTTATGAAGATTGTGGTCGTAGTTTCACGTTCACGGATTTAACGGATCCGCAAAATTTAATCGACGCGATTCGTCCAGAGACGAAGGCGGTTTGGATTGAGTCACCGACGAATCCGCTGATGAAGTTAATGGACATCAAACGATTGGCTGAAATTGCTCACGACCACAACCTACTGGTCATTGTAGATAACACATTCATGAGCCCCTATTTTCAGACACCTTTGGCGCTCGGTGCAGACGTTGTCACCCACAGTTGCACGAAGTATCTCGGCGGTCATTCAGACTTGGTCATGGGCGTTTGCATGACCAACGATGCAAAACTCGCCGACCGTCTTCACTTCATTCAGAAGTCTGTGGGCGCTGTCCCCGGACCACTCGATTGCTTCTTGGTACTTCGAGGCACTAAGACTTTAGCCGTGCGTATGAAGGAGCATGCCGTCAATGCCCAAATTCTGAGCGAGTGGCTTGAGTCTCATCCTAAGGTAGAGCAAGTCATTTATCCGGGATTAGCCTCACACCCTCAGCATGCCTTGGCATGTGAACAAATGTCGGGGTTTGGGGGTATGATCAGCATGGTTGTGAAGGGCGGTCTTGAGACGGCAAAACTCGTTCTTGAACGTTGTCGAGTGTTTACGCTCGCGGAGAGCTTGGGAGGAGTCGAGTCGCTCATTGAACACCCCGGGATTATGACGCATGCGAGCGTGCCACCCGAGGTGCGTGCGGAACTAGGGATCGTTGATGGGTTGATTCG
>JBMYRY010000507.1:0-2790 GCA_049602795.1 Bradymonadia bacterium | reverse complement strand
GGTAATGTTTCAATCTTCATGAGGAGATCAGGGACTGTTGCAAGACAATCGGCGAGCAATACCCCCATGAATGCGCCGGTGAGTCTATCCAAAACATGTGGACGGTCACAGAGTTCTGCTGGGTTCGGCGTGATTCGCCATGGGGGGGCGGCCCCTTGAGCTTCCGGTTTCGGCAGACTGAGTCGCCCGAAAAATGGAGAACAATCTTCAAAACGACCTCCAATTACTGGCGATTGAACTCGTTGATGCCCGTAGCCGTAGCGGAGGGGGGTGCCATCTTGCCCAAATAGATCCAAGCCTGCACCGATGAGAAGAGCGTGCCCACCTGCAATATCGAGATCTCGAGGATTACCCAGTGAAACGGCCACCGCGCCTTGACCGGTGGCTGCTAATGCGAGTCGGTACGCGATGCCGGGGGCGGGCTGATACCTGAGTGGCGCAAATTGTCCGCGGTAGAGGTCATTTTTTAGCTCTGCATTGTTGGACACCAGTGCGACTGGATGTGACCGCTGCCACTGGACGTATAGTCCGTTTCTGCGAAGCGCGCCGCCCTCGCTCCATTCGTAAAAGTCACCCACACCACAACGCGCTGCATATGCGTAGACGAGCCCTAGAACCGGTCTGTCTCCTCTAATGAGAGCCACGCTGATCGATGCGCCCCGATAGCCTTCCTGAAACGGCTTAGTGCCGTCATTTGGATCCACCAACCAATAATGCGAGGCGTGATCGGTCGGTGCCGTCGCTAGTTCGGGACATTCTTCGGATATAAATCCGAATTGCGGCGTGCGAGCCGTCAATGCCTCGTGGAGTTTGCGCTCAATGACGACGTCGATCGAAGCCTTGCCTGACACAGGTTGTCCTGGAGCCTGAGAATAGAAGGCGTCTCTCGCGAGGGTCCCACATTGCTGGATGGTTTCGCGGATATCGTTCAAAATGGATTGATAATCTGTCTCGTGCATCCCTATTGTTCACTCTAATCGTTTACAGGCTTTACGAGCGCCTTTATGTATGCGCAAGCTTAGACAGTTCTTGTATCAAAAATTACGGGGGAAATCATCTTCGGCAATGAAACGAGTGTTACTTGAAGAGCATTTGTCTCGCTTGAACGACGCATTAACATGGCGCATGCCTGACGAGATCACCGCTAAGGTTCGGGAGGGCATGATTATCCTGGATGTTCGAGAGAGGCATGAATTTGAATCGGTGCGAATTGTCGATTCGCTCAATCTGCCACGCGGGCGTTTGGAACTTGAGATTGGAGCCATGGTTTCATCAGGTTCTCAGCCACTGCTCATTGTCTGCAAGAGTGGCGTAAGGGCGAGTCTCGCTGCTCACACACTCGGTTCGCTTGGCTATACGCAGGTCTCTGTACTCAAGGGCGGTCTTGATCACTGGATTCAATGTGGAAAACCAACCACGGGGGGAGGGTCGCTGAGCGAGCAGGAGTTTGCCCGGTATGACCGCCATCTCAGTTTACCAGGATTTACACCGGCTCACCAAGGGCGACTAAAGTCGTCGACAGTACTTGTGATTGGTTGTGGTGGACTTGGATCTCCCGTGATTGCGTATTTAGCGGCTGCTGGAGTTGGCAGGTTGCGCCTCGTTGATTTTGATCGAGTGGACGCGTCAAATCTGCAGCGTCAAGTCATTCACCGCACTACGCATGTTGGGCAGTTGAAAGTGGACTCGGCCAAAGCGTTTGTAACCGGCTTGAATCCCGAGGTCACCGTTGAGGCGTTCCCGATAGAGGTCACCGAGTCTACGGTTCATGAGCTGATGGAGTCGGTGGACATCGTTGTGGATGGTAGTGACCGTTTAGAGACACGATACCTCCTCAATCGATGTTGTGTTCAGCAGGGCATTCCTTACGTGTACGGCGCAGTCTTTCGCAATGAAGGAGAATTTGCTTTGTTTGGGGCGACGGAAACGTCAGCCTGTTACCAATGTCTTCATCCAAAACTCATGCCACGGTCATTAACCCCGTCCTGCTCGCAGACCGGGGTCATCGGCGTTGTGCCTGGCTTTATTGGAATGATGCAGGCAAACTTGGTCCTCAATTACTTGTTGGCGGATACGCACGCGCCTGAGCCTTCAGCAGAATTGGTGCGAATTGGATTCGATGGCTTTCGCTCATTGGCATTTGTCGTGGACAAAAATGAACACTGTGAAGCCTGCAGTTGCGAAGCAAGACAGGCTAGAGCCACTCATTAATATCTTTAGGGATTGCCTTAGACATTGCGTCGATCAAGGTAGATGGGTCGGCTGAACGCTGCAGAAATTCACCTTGTCGTTTGCGAATAAAGCCTGCATCCCGTGCACGGTCAAAAAAGGCGATTAGGTCATCATAAAAGCCGTCGTCATCGAGAATACCTACCGGCTTATGGTGAAAGTTTAGAGTACCTAAGCTAATGACTTCACTTAATTCTTCGAGGGTGCCAAATCCACCAGGTAATGAAATGAAGCCATCTGATAAATGCATCATCATCGCTTTTCGTTCGTGCATGGACTCAACGATGAAGAGGTCCTGAATGCCGCGGTGACCGAGTTCTAGGTCATCAAGCTTACGAGGAATCACACCAGTGACTCTACCACCGGCAGCGAGAGTCGAATCGGCTACAGTGCCCATTAATCCGACTCTGCCCCCGCCATAGACTAACTCGATATTGCGATGTGCCAATGCCTCTCCGAGCGAGCGGGCGAGGTCAAAATACTTCTCGGCTACTTCATTGCTGGAGCCGCAATACACCGCGATACGTTTGAAATTCATTTGGGAACAATAACATAACGGCT
>JBMYRY010000506.1:0-2794 GCA_049602795.1 Bradymonadia bacterium | reverse complement strand
GACATAAAAACCCTCCCTTCCTCACGTCATAGGACCACCTTCGCAAGAAATATGGAAGGTCTGTCTCAATCGTATGCCGTATACACATCAAAGAATACCGTCATGAATTGCGCGCTCGACTTACGTCTTTCGCTCTTGCTCAGACCAGTCTTAATGCACGTGTTCGATAATGAATTCTGCGGTTAGAGGCAGCCCGGTGCGCCCGTTGGTTGACCCGTAATCGGATTCGTACATGGCGCACACGTAAAGTCTCGGGGACAGGGCCGGTCATCGAGCGTAAATTCCAAGGGCAACTTCAGACATTCGGGGAGGCAAACACCGTCATAATCGTCACCGCCCAATAAATTTTGTCCCACGCATGATTGCGGTGTCCAGGTTGGATCAATGAATTCATTTGGTACACACAACAACTCTCGATGTCCTTCTCGTCGACATGTTCTTACACTACTTTCCTGTTGGTCGGGGACGAGTCCTGCATCGAGACACGTGCCGGCACCGCCACAGCACGTGGGTGCGGGTCCGATGGGCGTTTCATCATCTGCCTCTGACATATTCGATTCAGATGCGTCGTCTTCCATTGGCATTTGTTCTTCGGTGGCATCGTCAGAGTCTCCCCCACATGAGATGACTCCACATACCCCTGTTTCCTGACCATCCAGAGGACTAACACAGGGCACACAGACTTCGCCCTGCCCGCAGATATCCTTAGGCAATAGCGCCGCGTTCTGGGCAACCTCCGTCAAGCAGGTCGATGCGCATGCCCCTTCTACTCCGCCCACAGAGGTACAGGTTTGCGGTGCATACGTGCCCACCGCTTCCAACACCGGATCGGGTACGCAAACGCCACCACTCGGACAGGCTTCGACTTGACTGGCAAACCGCTCCGGCAAATCAATATCAACACAGTGGGCAGGCCCCGCATCACAACAAGGCTCTAACTCATCAAGCACCACATCAAAACAAGCCTGACTGTCCGTGGTACCTGCCATTGAATCTCCTGGTTCACTTGACGCTTCCACGGACGTCTCGTTGGCACTCATCTGCGTTTCGGAGGCAACAATACTTTCAGCACTCCTAAGGATTGCTGGTGGCTGAGAGCGTCCTTCATAGTCTGGCAAGAAACGGATCAACCCCAGCGTGGGGCGATCTTCAATCGCTAGAATCGAGAATAAGCCGAGCATTGGTACATACAGCGAGCCGTCCGGACCAACGGTCACGGTTGCCGCACAATCATCTGGTAACTCAGCGTGCCAAACAAGCGCTCCGGTGTTGATGTCCAAGACCACCAGTCGATCAGTGGTTGTGTGCGGTAGTTTAAATCCTGGTAAGCCCCGATCCGAGGGGTCAACCCGACTTGCACTACCGATGACATGATTTTGAGTGACCGTCACAACCGACGTCCAGTCCATGTCATCCGGTAACGCCGAAGACCAAACCACGCCATTTTTTCTCACCGCGACAACATCTGCCGCCGTTGCAGGCTCGGAAAAGGTCAACCCCATTTCCCAGAGAATTACAGTGCCATCAGGAAGGATGGCTGGCGCACCAAGCATCGCACCTCGCTCGAGCGCATGCGACCAATCTAATGCACAGTTTTTTGGATCTGGATCCGCATCGGTGTTGTTGTCACATCGCTCAATGGAGTAAATCTTTAGCTGTCCGTCTGCACTGGCGGGATTAATATACGATGAGGGATGGGCACCATCACCAATCACGACCCACTCATCACCTTTACTAATGGATGGTGTTGTTGCACTACCCTTATTCGTGATCGCGTGCCAGCCCAGACGCAAGGTTGGCGCCTCGGCATCGCCTTCAACTCGGACCTGAATCAACGCCCCCTGCTGAGGTGTAGGACCGCCACCAATCACATAGATGTCACCACGTGCTGACACCGCAATTGTATTGTCTACAAACTTTCCAGACCCCAATAGAGCACTAAATCCCGAGGCCTGCTCTTCATCCGAAGGCGCGCCCCAGACCGTACGAATATCCTGCTGAACCGATTCAGGGAGTAGGACTGATGGGTCCAGTTCAACACCAAATGTTTCCGGACCCACAAACCCCAGTTCTTCGGCAATATCGAAAGTCGCCAACACGGTCCCAGCATTACGAGTCATCAAATAGACGCGACCACTCGTGGTCACTGAAGCGACGTGACCCTGAGGCGTGAAATGAACACCCCAACCACCCGACGGTTGACCCATCGCATCCGTTAATGGTGTTCGCCAACGTTCGACACCATCTTGGTCGAGCGACACGAGGGCGTCGGCGACGGTAAAATATAAGTTGCCATCTGTGTCTACTTCAACTGCCGACCGTTCGATCTCGGTGCCAAAATGTTTGCACCATCGTTCTTCGCCCGTATCCACATCTACAGCAAAAAGCCGGCAACCATCAGGCGCTGGATTCGTTGAGGTAACGTAGGTAGTGCGCCCATCGGGTGAAAAGGTATTTGGCTGAGTCATGCCGTAGCCGCCTAGTCCGTGCCAGCCTCGTGTCCACGCATTGGGCGTATTACACTCAATATAATCACTGTTAGCAGCGTTGCCATGCACACCAAGATACGGAATGCCACTCGCATAAGGTGCTTCTTGATTTGGCCGACACCCCGGTCCAGATGTTGTTGACCCCTCGGTCCCAATCATCATGGTCCCTTGAGGTATATCCCCTGCACAGGCCGTCAGCACGAGAATGCCGAACAGACTGGCTCTCATTAAGATTTTATGTGCCCGTGATCCCGTAGTATCCCCCCCACGAAATGCAGACTTCTTCAATTCAAACTCCCTTCAAA
>JBMYRY010000505.1:0-2794 GCA_049602795.1 Bradymonadia bacterium | reverse complement strand
TCGAGTCCGCAAGGGCGACACGTTATGGGGGATCAGTCGACGCTACAAAACCCCCGTTTCTATTATCAAAGCTGAGAATGGAGTTCGGAATCGCATGCGGCTGAGGGTTGGTCGCTCCATCCGGGTGCCGGTTCTAGGAACGCCCCCAGCTCAGGGGAAGAGGGCTCGGAGAGACGCAAAGCCGACGGGCGGTGGCTCTCGATACATTGTGCGTTCAGGCGACAGCTTGTGGAAGTTGTCAAAACGGTTTCGTACTAGTGTTCGGAAATTGAGACGCCTGAATGGCATGTCCAAACGCGCACGCCTGAGAATTGGTCAATCGATAAAAATACCGAGTCGTTAAATGCTAAGCCTTTTGGAAGCCTACGAAATTCTTGCCCGAAACGTTCATCCGATAGGCGATGAGACTGTTCCTCTTCAAGAGGCAGGTGGTCGCGTGTTATCTCGCGAGGTAAGGGCACCAAGTGCATACCCACGTTTTAATCAATCAGCCATGGATGGCTATGCCATTCATTCGCTTGATTTGCATCGACGTACTGCATCTCTTCAAGTGATTGGCGTATCGCAAGCAGGGACGATGACGCTACCAACCCTAACGCCTGGAACAACGGTGCGAGTTTTTACCGGGGCACCGATTCCCGAACACACGGGCGCGGTTAGAATTCAAGAAGAGGTGGAGAAGGTGTCTTCGGATGTAATCCATCTTGAATCACCTACGCCTGAGGGGATCAATATTCGTTGGCGGGGTAGTGACCTTGAAAATAATTGTTTGTTGTTGAATCAAGGGAGATGTCTGACTCCGGCTGACATCATGTGTTTGGCGAACCTCAAGGTAGAAACGGTACAGGTGTTTCGGCAACCTGAAGGATTGATCGCAACGACCGGCAATGAGTTGGTGGACCTCAATGGTCCGCCATTGAAGTTTGGTCAAGTGGTTGATGGCAATCGAGTCTTTTTGAGAACTGTCATTGGACCATTGATGACCCTTAAAGAGACCATGCCCCGTTTGGACGATGATCCTGAACATATTCAGGCATTCTTGAAAGATATTCAGGCATTAGATGTGGTGTTTACTTGTGGAGGTATGAGTGTTGGAGACTTTGATATTCTCGGTCGTAGTGTGCGCGACATGAGCGAAGTTCTCCTGTACAAGATTGCAGTAAAACCGGGAAAACCCATTCTCATCGCACGGTTGGGTTCTACTCTCTTTGTCGGGTTGCCAGGCAATCCTGTCAGTACTTTTGTGGGTTTTCATTTAATCGTACGGCCCCTTCTAGGGTTGTTGACCGGACAATCCAATGTTTTTCCGTGCACTCAGTTAATGCGATTGAAGACAGAGATGGGTCAAGGTGGTGGTCGATTAGAATTCTTGCGTGGGCGGGCTGAGGTCGATTCCCAAGGGGAATGGACCGTTATTTTGATGTCGAATCAGGGTAGCAATGCCATCAGTGGGAGTCTTCGTTGTAATTGCCTAGTGGTTAGAGCGAAAGGTCAAGGGGCTCGTGCAGCAGGCGAATATGTTCAGGTTTATCGGTTAGATGGTGGACCTAAACTCGATCTTGATCGATTCAGGCAAGAGCAGTGGCCACGATTTCAGTCCTAGGCAGACGCCTTCCCGCAAAGTTGTCTTGATGGATGTCATTCATCTTCGATGTCAGTGACGTTTGAATTGCGGGATGTTGGCGGAGTTGGTTCATGCTGAATTGATTTGGGTAGACGATTGTCGTCTATGGCAAAAATCTATGCTAGGTTCGCGGCGTTGTGTCTTCAGGAGATGAACTACATGTCCGCCTCTATTTACTTGAGAAGTGTTTTAGTATTTTTGACGCTCTGTGTCGGCTTCACTGTGTCTTCAGTGGCACAAACATTACAGGCGCCGATTAGTTCAACTCGCGACTACGGCATGAGCGCAGTGATTGGCGACCCTCAGACATCAAGTGCGCTGTTCAATAATCCGGCAGGCATGTCCCGGGCATACGCGTATTCGGTAGAAGGGCAATATATCCGCGGGGGTCTGCGTCAGTTGAATGTGGTCGGCGGCAGCGTCGTGGACTCTGCGACCCAGCCAGCTTTAGCCGTCGGTATTGGTTATGGCTATGGCTTCACGGACGAAAGCGCCGACTTCAAGATCGAGTCTCATGATGCCCGTCTTGCCCTGTCGAAACCTATTGTTGAAAAGCACATCTTTGCCGGTCTGGGCTTTCGTTATGTACGGGAGACCATTGGTGAGGGTGAGACCGAGGTTGTGTTGGATGGGTTCACTCTGGACCCTGGCGCACTATTTGTACTTACCGAGTCCTTCTCAATCGGTGTCGTTGGCCAGAATTTGATGAAGGTCAAGGGGTTGCCGCGTCGCGCAGGTGGTGGCGTGGCTTTTGGCGCAAAAGGTTTTGTATTTGATGGTGATATTTTGATGGACTTCGATTCTAACCCAGATTCAGTAAAGCCCATATACAAGGCGGGTACCGAATTCTTGATTGAAGAGTCGGTCTCGATTCGTGCCGGTTTTGTAGAAGACACGGCCGGAGAAGAACGATGGGTGTCTGGTGGACTTGGCTTTTTGCAGGTCGACGGACCACGAGGTAATCAAATGAACCTTTCTTATCGCCAACGACTTGATGCGGATGATGTGTATTTCTTTGTCATCGGTCTGACGATGTTTCTCTAAGGGCTGACTGTGCGAATCGTTCGCTTCCTTCTGATTTTTGGCGCGATCATCTGGCTATTGCTTCAAAGTCAGGTCACGTCGGGTCCGGAGCTTGGTAGCCAAGGTCCGCGCTTCGAGACGCGTACG
>JBMYRY010000504.1:0-2800 GCA_049602795.1 Bradymonadia bacterium | reverse complement strand
CCCAGTAGAGGTTCCAAGCTTATCGGCGGCAGCATCCGAACAGATCTCACCCGAGACATCCTCACACAGGTTTTGGTGGAAGGTTTTATTCCGAAAACCAGTTGGTCTGATGAGCTTCATACATCGGCCCGTTCCGCATTGTCTGAGGTCGGCTTACCTTACGCGGCAGATCCTGCAATCACACGTCACTTGGCGCATTTCTTACGTCGGCACGCAGGTTCCGAAGGCGCCTTGCGCCAGCCCACCGCGGTGCTCTTCAACGGGGGAGTATTCAAGGCGCATGCGCTTCAAGACCGGGTCTGCCAAGCCCTCAACGAGTGGGCGCAAGAACACAGGAGCCCCCCCGTGCGACGATTGAGCGCTGTCAATCTTGATGCGTCGGTCGCCCTCGGCGCCGCCCATTTTGCAGGCGTTGCGCTGGGTGAAGGGATTCGTATCCGAGGCGGCGTCGCACATGCGTACTACGTGGGCATCGAAGAGGCGATGCCAGCGATCCCTGGTTTTGACCCACCGATCAACGCAGTATGCTTGGTGCCCGCAGGGACTGAAGAGGGTAGTGTTCTGGAATTGAGCGGGCACAGCTTTCATCTGCGACTAGGGGAGACGGCGGATTTTAGACTCTTTAGTTCGTCGGTCCGTAAAGACGATGTCATCGGATCGAGTTTCGACCTCTGGTCCGACCAAACCTTGTCGGAACTACCTCGTGTACAGGCGTTATTGCCGGCGAATGGGACGAGCGAACGTGTGAGAGTAAAGCTGGAGATTCTCGTGACGGAAGTTGGGACCATTCAACTCTTCTGTGTGTCAGAGGACGATGAAAGCAAGCGATGGGGTCTGGAGTTCAATATCCGATCAAATGAAATGCTGGACGATTAACGATGTCAACTGGGCAATACATCATCGGGATTGACCTAGGCACGACCAACACGGTGGTGAGCTTCGCTGAAAAAAGCGAACAGGCAACCATTAAACTTCTCGCAATTCATCAAATGGTCGAGGAGGGGGCCACTGGAACAGAATTGTCGCTTCCCTCCGTGGCCTTTGTAGAGTCTGGTCTTCCCGGCGATCCCAAGTCAGACCTACCTTGGTCCAACGAAGGATTGATTGTAGGCAAACTCGCCCGACAACTCAGCGCGACCCGTTCGGAATCCTGCATCCATTCTGCAAAGTCCTGGCTTAGCTATTCTGGGATAGACCGTTCCACTCGCTGCCTTCCTTGGGGTTCATCTGAATCCCATCGTAAGTACAGCCCGCTGGAGATTTCCTCGCAATTTTTAGCACAAGTTGTAGGCAGTTGGTCTCAACAGTTCCCCAAGCACCCTATTGCCAAACAAGAGGTGATTCTCACTGTGCCCGCATCTTTCGATGATACCGCCCGACGGCTTACCGTTGAAGCTGCTCGTAAGGCTGGGCTCACTGGATCACTCTATTTACTTGAGGAGCCTCAGGCAGCATTTTACGATCAATTAGAAATGAATCGGTCTCGTTTCGAATCAGGGGATACGATTCTGGTCGTTGATGTAGGGGGTGGCACGACAGATTTAACCTTGATTGAGTCACAAGGTGCTCAATCTGGGACAGCGGAGGGCTTTAAGCGCATCGCAGTAGGTCCGCACCTTTTGCTTGGCGGCGACAATATGGATCTCTTGCTCGCCTATGAAGCCGAGCGTCGCATTATTGGGCGAAACGGGTCCCTCAACAGCAAATTGATGAGCCAACTCGTCAGTAATTGCCGTAATATGAAGGAAAGCGCTTTCGTCGCTGGCGATAACGACGAGTTTACAGTGTCATTGCCCAGCCGAGGAAGTCGACTGATCCAAGGCACACGAAACTGCAGATTTAGTCGTTCCGAGGTCATTGGACTCTTGACTGAAGCTTTCGTGCCAAGCTGTCAATTTGATGAGTTAGCAGACAAATCAAGGGGACTCGCGCTCTCAGCCTTAGGCTTGCCATACGAACAGGAGCCTGTTCTGACCAAACATATTGCGTCATTCCTGAAGAAACACAGTCAATATGCTTTCCCTCGTCACGTCCTATTCAATGGAGGAGTGTTTCGCGGCACGCCGATTCGAGACGCCTTGTTTTCAGCAATTGAGAATTGGGGCACCGCTTTAGGTATCTCAACCCAAATACTACCGGAAGGAGATCTAGATCGGTCGGTCTCTCGAGGCGCTACACGATACGGCTTAGCCCGGCACAATTTTGGGGAGCGGATTGGTGGCGGCATTGCGCACAATTACTTTCTCTCTGTAGAAAAGCGCAACAAAAAGGGCAAACGAAAAGGTCAATCCTCGATCTGCATTTTGCCGAAAGGCACGCCGAATACAACGACACTTAAATTACCGGACCAAACCTTTAGTCTTATCGCCGGGCGCCCCATCAGAATGAAAGTCAAGTGCGGCGGCGTTAAAAGGGTCGATCTGGGTGCCTCATCCCTGATCGAAGAGACCGAATTCATCACCTTGCCTCCTGTAACTACGGTCGTTGAGGCGCATGAAGACAGCCAACATGTTCCGGTTACTCTAAGCGCGTGCATGAGTGAATTGGGACTGCTGGAGCTTCGAGCGCATGCCATCGATCGAGACAAAACATTTCAGTTCGAGTTCGACTCGTCCGCGGTCAGCCTCCCGGAAAACGGTTATCCCCTCGATGATGCGCGTCTAGAGCCCCCAAGGGGCATGGATGAGGTCGAACACCTTCTTCTTCGCATTTTTGGCAAACCGGACCCAACCGCAGACCCCAAAGAGATTAGGCGACTTTTTAAGCTCCTCGAGACCCACGTGGGAAGCCCAAGGGAGTC
>JBMYRY010000503.1:0-2800 GCA_049602795.1 Bradymonadia bacterium | reverse complement strand
GAGTGCATCGAGCGAGAAACCGTCTAAAGAACACCTTCAGCGCAACGCTTAATCAAAACGCTTAGCGCCCTCTCTTCTAGGGAAAATCATCGCCACGGGGTAGACGGAAATCCCTCCGACATGGTATTTAAATGGCGGAGTTGATTATGCGCAAACTGGCCCTCTTACTTCTCGGCGTCGTCTGGTCGTGTACAGACCCTGTACCTTTTGAACTGCAACCGATCGGTGCACAAGTCGCAACCGTGGGTGAAGAATTTCAACTCGAATTGGAACTCGTCGACCTCGGTGGAGTAATACCAACATTCTCCATTAGCAGCGCAACACTCCCTGACTTGATGAGTCGACCCAATCGTCCTAGTTTTGCTGTTTTCGGATCCGGTGGGGCCTATGTGCGATGGATACCTGTCGTCTCCGATACCGGTGTGCACGAAATGACGATTACCGCATCTGATGGAGATTACTCCACCTCCCAACAATTTGAGCTTCGAATCACGTCGGGTAATGCAGCCCCCGTGTTTCTGCGACCGCTCGGCGCAGGATTGACCCTCGACTTGTCACGGGAAAACTGTTTTGGGTTTACAGTAGAAGTTCAGGATACAGACACCGTGTCAGGTACGATCCAACTCGCCTCTCCCGTTGTCGATGGCTATGAACTCGTTCGAACGGGGGACTGGTCCGCTGAGTTCGAGTGGTGTCCGTCCGCCGCACAAATCGCTGCGCGAACCCGGTACGACCTCAACCTGCTTGCAGATGACAACGATGGACATACAACAACAAAAGCATTCAGCCTGCTTCTACGAGATACAATTGGGGATAATTGTGAAGGACGAGCCCCAAGAATTGAACACATGCCGCCCCAAAGTGCATCGGCAAACACAAGTATCGAGCTCACGGTTCGGGTATTGGACGATATCGGGCTAGGTTCGGACCCCATAATCTATTATCGAGAACAAGTCACCCCGCCTGCTGATCCCCGAGCACTCGAGACATTTTCCAACACCCCGATGAGCCTTCGCTCAGGTGACGCACAAGATGGGCTCTATCTAGCAACTGTTCCTCTTACATTCTTGTCTTCAACGGCCACGGTAGTTGAATACTTCATAGAAGCAACAGACAATGACGATATGTTTGGCAATTGTGATCACCGAGTCTCATTGCCAGCGAGTGGTGTGATTGAAGTCCCCATAATCCGAACGCCAGTTACGCCGACCGTACCCGTGTGTGAACGGTGCACGAGCGACCAGGAATGCTTGAGCGGATTTTGTGCGTCCCTGAATGGTGACACACCAGTATGTCTGAGCCCATGTGGTGGACAAGCGCCAGATCCATGTACTCTAAACCCCAAAGGTGGATGCTGTAACGATATGCTTTGGACATGCCAAACCGGTACTTATCAGCAACAGAGGTGTGATGGTCCGTGCGGATGGAGTGAAGATGAGGCAGCTTACAGTTGTCGACCGACTCATCCCTCAGATCCATCAGGACAATTCGACAATCTCTGTTCGATGAACTCGATGTGCGAATCTGGATTCCAGTGTAGCAGCACGCCCGTTGCGGGTGCGAGTGGACGAGTGGAGCAGGCGTGCATACCTCTCAGTGGCACCTGTGCAGGATTGTGTGAAGATGACCGATACGAACCCAATGATGCCCCGGTCGATGCGTCGCAACTCGCAATGCCTCCCATTTCGTTAGACAACTTGAAGATTTGTGGCGCGGAGAACTCAAGTAGCAATGACTATTTTAGTGTTACGCTTGAGACGTCTGGCTATCTCACCGCAAGAGCCCAATTCGCACATGAAGACGGAGACCTCGACCTCTCAATCGAAGACAATCAAACGGAAATCGTTGGACTCAGTCTGTCTACGACCGACAACGAAGAAGTCAGTTCTTGTGTACCCGCGGGCGTATACAACGTAAATGCTTTTTCCTTCTTGCCATTGGTGGACATTAACTATCAATTAGACGTGACTTTCAGTCCATCGTCGTGTTGCGAGCCCGATATCTACGAACCGAATGACACAGTCGATACTGCCCCGGTTCTGAGCTTCGATATCTCCAATCAACTCCTCAGAATTTGTAAAGATGATATCGACATCTATCTGGTGGATCTGAATCAAGGTGACCTTCTTGTCGTAGATTTAGCATTCGATCAATTAACATTTGATGAGGACTTGGACGTTTTCATCCATGATATGAGCAACACTCGACTGACGCCATGCTGTGACCTTGAAAATGGCCAATCAGTAACCTCTGATGAGCATCTCGAATTTTCGGTGCCCATGACCGGTCGCTACGCTATCGTTGTCGAAGGCTATAGCAATTCACAGAATCAATACATGATGGGAGTCGAGATTCAATGAGCCTTCAAGCCCGTTCCTTTAGCTTGAGATTGAATACCTTCATCATCTGCCTCGGCTTACTCTCGTGCAGCAGTGCCCAAATCGAGTCAGCATCAGAGGGCTGGGTAAATCAGATTCGAATCAACAGTTTTGCGCCCTCCGTCATCACTCGGGGCACGAAATTGGTCATCAATGGCGATGGATTTGTCGGCACGGAAATCGGAACGAGTCGCCTAATCATGGAAATGCAAGACCGGCTAAATACGTCCGTGCAAACAACGAGGATCGCGGAACTCCTCACGAGGGAAAGCCGTCAACGAGTCACCACGATCCTTTCGCCATCGAACTTTGACCAACTTTGCCCATTTAGTTCTGTGGACCTTCAGGGCTACATCTCCATCGAGACTGTGTCTGCGACATCAAACCGAGTCTACGAATCCGAACGGCTCGAGATTAACCTA
>JBMYRY010000502.1:0-2803 GCA_049602795.1 Bradymonadia bacterium | reverse complement strand
TGGTCCCCAACGGTTTAACATTTGGTGTAGGCGATGGGCGTTCACCAATTGAGTTGTCGAATCTTTATCACTCGGTTTTTCACGATGTTGCCGACAAAGCCTCTCTTCATGATCGACAGCAGGAAGCTTTTTTGCGGTATGAAGCACTTAGGTTGATGCACAAGTTAGACACAGCCCAAGAGTATCTGGAGGTACATCGCTCGCCGTTGAAGAAGGTGGGCGCAGGTGATCCATTGATTGAGGCACTGCTCGATCGAACCGAGGGTTCGAACGAGCCCAGATTCGATCGTTGACGGCAAACGAATTCTGACCACTAAACAAGTAGACCTATGGGCATTTGAGTGTTAAACCTATTGATAGGGCGGTGCGTTATTTAAAACGTCGAGCGGAGGCGACCAGAAACACCATGACCTTAGATTTTTGGGCGGCAACAGACGTAGGTCGAACCCGTGACCACAACGAAGATAATTTCCTGGTTGCTCGGAAGTTGAACCTTTTCGTCGTAGCAGACGGAATGGGTGGACATGCGGCCGGAGAGGTCGCTTCTAATATTGCCGTTCACGAAGCTCATCGAGTCATTTCAGAACATCTTGGGATCATTGAGCGTTTTCGCCGAACCGGCGGAGATGCCGAGAAAGAATCAGTTCTCGAGCTGATTGAGGAAGCCATTTCAACGGCTTGCGCTACCGTGTTCAGACTTGCCCAAGAAGACCCATCTAAAAAGGGGATGGGGACAACGCTGAGCCTCATGCTCATTGTGGGTAACCGTGGTTTTATCGGTCATGTCGGTGACAGCCGGATCTATTTGCTCCGAACGGGCAGTGTTCTTCAGCTAACAGAGGACCATTCACTGATCAACGAGTTGATCAAGCGTGGCAAGATTCGCGCAGATGAAGCGGGTCAAATGCCATTTAAGAATGCCGTCACCCGGGCCGTAGGTGTCTATGAAAAGGTCGAGGTAGACGCGTTTGACATCGATGTGCTGCGCGGCGACGAATACTTATTGTGCAGCGATGGACTCAGCGGCTATCTCGAGGAGGATGATGAAACCCTCGCGAGTCTAGCTCAAGGTGAAGTGAAAAAGATCCCTGATGCGTACATTCGATATGCGAATGAGCAGGGGGGCAAGGACAATATTACGGCAATCTTCGTGAGAGTCGTTGCCGCTCAATCCGAAGCGAAGAGTGAGTTGGCTGCAATGCCTGAGAGCGACAGTGGGTCACTGCCGTATCTGAGTGCATTACGGCTTGAGCCCTTATTCAGTCATTGTTCATATTCGGACCTGCGAAAGCTCTCTGTACTCGTTGAGGAGGTTAAGCTTAAGGCAGGGGATGTGTTCTGTCCTGCAGGCGGGGCGATCGACGGTCTCGTAATCTGCCAACAAGGACGACTCACCGTAGGCGACGTGCGTGCCATTGAAGCCGGACAAAGTATCGGTATGGAAGCCCTACTCGGATCTGTGGTGTATGCCAACGCCATCACGGCGACTGAAGATACCGAGTTATTGCATTTGTCTGGGGAGTCCTTACGAGCCGCAATGGCGCTTGATGCCCATTTTGGGTGGCGCCTACTTTTCAGTTTGGGTGAACAACAGTCGAGACAGATTCGCGAGTTGTCTGACGCTCTTCGCCGAGGAGGTACGAGTTCGGCATCTGATGCCAAGCAGCCCGGGACATCTTCGTTACAGGGGGCGGGGGAGTTGACGATAACGTCCCTACCGTTATTCTTACGCGATGCCGAGGGTGAGTCTTCGAACCAAGACGAAACACCCGCAGAACGACCACCTTCAGTGGGTGATCGACCCACAGTTCCTCGAACCGTTAGCCCCAAGGGACGTGGCATCAATCCCAAATAGGCAAGGAACCTCGACTTCATGACGACATCACCGTGGAAACTTACCTTTCAGGTCTTGGGCTCAGCCCTGCTGATTGTAGCCGTCGTCGCCATCGTCGCTAGCGGCCAATTCGCGCCGATGCCCTTGCCCGAGGATGGTGTAGAAATTTTTACGGATGATTTTGAGCGGCTTGAGATCGGTTCAGACTACCTCCAAGGCACACCCGACCCCGGACACACTGCAGAACGTTGGCGGATTGAATCATTCTGTACACCACCCGGAGAGCCTAAGGCGTCGGACAGCAAGAGCGAGAAACTGACCTTCGACGTGCATCGTTGGTTCTCCTTTACCATCGAGGGGCATTGTAGTCGGAAATTGGTCGCTGAAAACATTCACAATGCTGCCCTATGGCTACAAAAAGCGCTCCCAGAAAAAGTAAGAGTCGAATTTGAAGCCACGGCGTTGACCCCAACTGGCGATGTTAAGTCGGAGATTTTTGGCGATGGGATTACTCACCAGAGCGGGTATATTTTGATCATGGGAGGCTGGTCTAATCAGTTGAACATTATCGCACGCCAGGATGAACATGGAGAGGATCGAAAGCGTGATAATCGATGTGTCGTGAGAAACCGCAGAAAGGTCTGCGTTGAGAAGGGCAAGGTGTACCGATGGGCCATCGAGCGGAGAGACAAAACTCTGAAATGGTTTGTGAACGACAAATTATTTATGACGTATCCAGATCGGTATCCAATTCAAGGGAAGCACTTTGGTTTCAATAACTGGGAAGCTAAGGTTGCCTTCGATCATCTTCGCATCCTCAAACTTTAGAGTGTGCACAGTGTAAATTCTTGGTTAAGGGTAGGGGGTACAAAATCCTTGAGTACCCGATGAATCCGTGATAGCTTCCGCTTCACCATTATGAGATTGCGTTAATCAAAGGCCTCTCAACCAAGAGGCCTTTTTTTTTGG
>JBMYRY010000501.1:0-2809 GCA_049602795.1 Bradymonadia bacterium | reverse complement strand
CTGAATGGGTTCAGGCGTTAGTCTTCGAGTCGAAGGGTGATCTAAAAATGGCTGAAAAGCTGTTTCGAGGTGCGTTAAGTGTCGATTTTGAGCACCCATATGCAGGTCTTTCCCTTGCACGAGTTCTAGACCGAAGAGGGGACCGTGCGAGGGCTATGAAGATTTTGGACCAACTGTTGGTTACTCGTCCCAACTTCGTTCTCGGCCGACTTGAGTCAGCACGGATGGGAATGTCCATTGCGACCCGACGAAGATTTGCCCAGCAAGAGCTTGAGAGTTTGAGCAAGCTACCGACGCTTGCGCCAAACGAGCGGAGTTTGGTGGCCACGCTGCTCGCTGAAGAAGACCTGAGAAAAGGTATGCTTGCAGAGGCTGAACAAAGATTGGTAGCGGTTTTAAAGGCTGGACATCGAAACGAAGAAGTTGTGCGTCGATTAGCTGGTGTCTACTTCAGCCAGTCAAAGCTGGAAAAGGTCAAAGAGTTACTCTCGAGCGAGTTTTGGTTAACTGAAGAGGCAAAGCTGGAACTATGGGCGGAATTGTATCTGATGATGGGATTCCCTCAATCGTCCTTGGAGCGTTTGAACAAGCTGACCGTAAAGACCGAAGATAGTGAAATGTTGCTCGATCAGACCATGGCGTTGAGCATGTTGCTCGATACGTTGAATGAGAGGGACATTGATTCGACGCATCAAAAGTGGGCGCGAGAGCGCATTGAGAAAATTGGCGAACGATGGCAAATGTCTCCAGCGCTTACTCTGCTTTACGCCCTTATATCTGGTGATAAGAAAGCTGCAATTTCGACAGCTCGAGAACAGTCCAAACGACCTATGTGGTCGGGTGGGCATCGGATTTTCTCTTGGCGAGCGGTCATTGCGTGGGTGCGCTTGAGTGACGGTCTATATCGTCGGGGGACGCGCGCGCTGTCACGTGGCAAGAAGATGAGTGACCTTAATGCCCTCGAACAGTGGTTAAAGTGTCAGCTTCTCGCAAAGAGACTGAATTATCGTGGTTCAAAATCTGCGTGTGAAGGTGCATTAGCGCTCTCAGCGTTTGAGCCGGCACGCACATTACTCGCAGATATTTTTGAACGACGCGAAAAGTTTCGTGAGACGGCAATGCTTCTAGATGCGATGTCTCCTGACGTTCACCGCTCTCGGGACGACCTGTTCCGTCAACTCAGGGCTTATTACCGAATCGGACAAAAAAAGTCGATTGAGGTTTTTCTGGAAAACGATGTTAAGCAAACCAATGAGGGGGTTGATCAGTTTGCTCGGGGATTGCTTGAGATCCTCGATGGCAAGATTGAAGATGGCTTGTCTCGCTTACGAGGGGTACTCTCATCTCGGAAAGGCGACGCCCGTACGCTTGGGTTGATGGGAGAGATTTTTTCGAAATTTAGACGTCCACGTGAGGCTCAGCGTTTGTTCGAATCAGCGGTAAAATTAGAGGATGAACCGCTCCCATGGCTCGGCTTAGGCCGATTGCTACTTGATTACGGTCAGGTAAACCAAGCGCTAGAGTCGGCTAAAAGAGCTGAGAAGTTGGCGAAGCGCAGTATTTGCGAGCCGAGTGTGCGCGCTCGGGCAATTGCTCTGCAGGCGAAGGCGAGGATGCGCATGAAGGGGAGACGCAACATGCGTCTGTCTCGTAATTTGTTGGACCGAGCGCGGCGCATTGATGCCACGCATCCAGAGGTTCTTGTTACTGCGGGACAACTCTATGAAAAAAATGGAAAAAAGAAAAAGGCCAAGGATGCGTACCGACGCCTGCTCGAACAGGACGAGAGTTCGTCTGAGGCACAATTTAGGCTAGGGAGATTACTCTTGTCGAATAAGCGTACCCGTCGTGAAGGTGGCGCTCTGCTAGAGAGCTTGGTGCGCTCTTCCCCTGAAAGCATTTGGGGAGACAAGGCTAGAAGACTATTGCCGTAGTTTCGACACTCTTTTGGTGATATAGACCTCTGGGTTAATGACATTGAAATTGTGCGGTCTGCCGCCAGACATCATAGGAGGACTCCCTTGGGCCTTTTCGATACCCCTTTGGATGGATTCACCAAAGAAGACTTCGATGTGTACCAGCCACAATGTTGGTCCAGCAATCTTCACAATCTTCAGCGAATGAAGACGAAAGAAAAACTACTTTCTCTCGTGAAGAAAGTTGTTGGTGACCTTGGTGTTGAGGGTACCTCAATTTCCAGTTCATCGGAGATCCCCAGCGTTTGGAATGGTAGGCAAGTCAAGGATCAGCTTGTCTATTGCTCACGGGATAATCTTCGACAAAAACAGTTGCAGTCTGTGATCGCGCGGGAATTTGATATCGCCGAGCGAATTAAAGCCGGAGCTGAGCACGAACGACATCTAATTTTGTTTGCTCGAATTGAGGCGGAATGTCTCACGATAGGTCTGCGCTTTACGAAGTTCAGTCTCATTGACAACCGTAATCTCACGGCTAGACTCTCCGAAGATGCGGATACATTAGGTGATGTGTTTGGGGCGGTTTCAGGGGTCTTAACCTTAGGTGAAGAGCCTATAACGAGTTTGAACGCCTCACGGGCTATGGACCACCTTGCTCATGGTGGACTTGATGCTGTTGAGTTCTCTAAATCTTGGAGCAAGACTCAAGCACTTGAACTTGGTAAAGATGTCGAGGAAGTACTGGCTGCAGATCTTCGCGCCTGTGAACCTTTGTTTGCCGCAGCCTTATGGACAGAAGACAATGACTATTTGAAGCTTACCGAAACGCTTGAAGAGTTGTCGGCTCAGGTGTCTGCTTCACTCGAGGAGAAAAACCAGAAGCGAGAAGCGAA
>JBMYRY010000500.1:0-2815 GCA_049602795.1 Bradymonadia bacterium | reverse complement strand
GGGTTTAACGAAGTCCCGCAGTACCGTGATACAAGAATTGTTTCGAAGCTTGGTGAATTTCGCGGATAATTTCTCTTACCCTCGAGTGTGTGTTCGGGTGAATCCAAAGGTAGCCGCGAGAATTCATGCGGAAGACCGCGACTTATTCGAAGACCTGAAGGAGCGCATTGGTCGTGAGGTAGAGGTGGAGCCACACCCAGAGTTTCACCTAGAACATTTTGAGTTTGTAAATCTACCGTGATCTCTTGGTAAACTGGAGAATCTCTACCAACTCTTGATAGGCGAGGTTGATTTGACGAGCCTGTTCCGCTGCGCGCTTTTCTGCTTGAGGATCATGGGCAAATCGGTCTGGGTGGTGTTGTTTCATTTTGTCCCGCCAGGCCTGCTTGATTTCGGCTCGAGTTGCGCCCGGCGATACACCCAAGATGCTGTAGAAGCGTTTTGCTTGCTTTAGCCGTTCATGATGAGTTTGGTACCGCTGCGCCTCACGTTGCATTTCGGAAATCCATTCCCAAAGATCTTGCTCAATTTGGTCAAATTGACTTTCTACCTCTTGGCGTAAGTCGGTATATTTTTGTCGCCATTCGTCCGCTTTTTTGGACAGTCTTGGATCATTTTCGATCACCTCGGCTGCAATCTGGGTGACCATCTGACCAGCTTTGCGGAACTTTTCGTAGAGCTTTAGGGGCATGGGTAGACCGTCTGTCCTTCACGCTTGTAAACACGGTTGCAAGTAGAACAGGTATCCATGATTAGATCGTTGTCTGGCTTGAAGCCAAGTCGAGTTCCGCAATAGCAAACATGACCGACAAGTCTGGCTGGCACTCCAACCACTAAGCTATAGGCGGGCACGTCTTTAGTAACCACTGAGCCTGCGCCTACCATCGCGTATTCGTGAATCGTTGTCCCACAAACCACCGTCGCATTCGCGCCGATGGAGGCGCCGCGTTTGACCAGTGTCGATTCGAGAGCATTTCGGCGTGGATAATGACTTCTGGGTGTCGTGACGTTGGTGAACACCATGGATGGACCGCAGAAAACATCATCTTCGAGCGTGACACCACTGTAGACCGACACATTGTTCTGAATCCGCACACCGTTCCCTACCGAAACATTGCGCTCGACCACGACATTATGTCCCAGCACACAATTCTTTCCAACGGTACTCGGGCCGAGAAGTTTAGAGAAATGCCAAATTTTTGTGCCTTCACCGATGGTCACATCGTCGTCAATAAAGGCCGAGTGATGAGCGAAGTGCGCGGTTGTTTTCATGTGTGATTACTCCTCACGGGCGATCATACTGTTTGATGTTGTGAATTCAAGGGCTATTCAAAAGCATCTTCTGCCTGCATCTCTTGAGGCGCGGTCCGTTCTGTTCTCTTGAGTGGTTTGCCCTTGGTTTTGTCTGCTGATTCAGGGACTCGAGCTGTGTCGAAGAGTGGTAGAGGTGCGCTCGGTTCTGCCGATGGGCTGTTGGGAGCGGCATTGGGCGTCTTCGCGTCGAAGAGCGGGAGTTGATTACCTGCGGCATTCGCATCTTCTTGTGTTTGATCTTCTTGAAAAAGGTCATCGAGGTTTTGAGATTTGAGTGGTGCAAGCTCTGGTTCCGTACCCAGCAGAAAGTATTCACGTCTTGCCTTTGAGTCATGATCTTGGCTTTCCTCTTCTCTGACTTGAAAGCCGTGCGTGTCGACACGCACCGCCGTTACTGATTCCGGCGGAACGGGGAATTCGAGCTTTCCGGGTTCGATGTTTTCTAGAAAGCGCTTAAAGATAGGGGCCGCAGCACTACCACCAGTTGCTTTCTTCCATAGTGGTTGGTTGTTATCACGACCGACCCATACGGCACCGGCGAGCCTGGGTGTGATACCTGCAAACCAAGCATCTCGATTCTTGTTTGTAGTTCCGGTCTTCCCCCCTACTGTTTCAGGGATATTTCGGAGGGTCCGTGCAGTTCCAGTTTGCACCACTTCTATCAGTCCATCCCGCATCAAAAAGGCAACACTGTCCGGAATTGCTTTTTGTACGCGGCTGTCAAACCTTTGTAGAGTTACACCTTTTCGGTCAATCCTCTGAACAAGTCTAGGTTTAGCCAGCCTACCACCTGATGCAAAAACGCCATATGCACTTGCCAGTGTCAGAGGGCTGATTTCGACCGTACCAAGCGCCAAAGATGGACCCGATGGAAATGGACCGTTGAGTCCACAGAGTTTAGCGAAATTGCTTACTGATGTATGACCAAGTTCCATTGCCGTTCTTATGGCCGTGGTATTTACGGACTTTGCTAATGCTTGTCTAAGGTTGATATTGCCGACATATCGACCTGAGTAGTTCTTGGGTTTGTAATACTTTCCACGCCCAAGGTGGATTGTCTCAGGTGAATCATTGAGGATTGTGCCCAAGGTGTAGCGTCTTGATTCTAAGGCAGCACCGTACACGAATGGCTTGAAGGCACTACCTACCTGTCGCTTCATCTGCATCGCTCGGTTAAACTTTGACAGGTTCCAATCGTATCCACCGATGAGCGCTTTAACATCGCCCGTTTCATGGTCGATGACTGCGAAGCCCGCTTCGGGTTGGCTTGGAAGTCTAAACGTACCAACAGTCGTCTCGGTGGGTGGTCGTTCGATGATGATGTCAATGAGATCTCCTGAGCGAAGGGTCCGCCCAAGGACTTTCTCGAGCCGTTGAACTGCCTTCGTCGAGACAATGCCGGTGCCTTTACCACTGGCAACCCGGACTTCCTTTTTACCTCGTTTGGTAATCAGTCCGTTCGTTACGACGCCTAGCTTTAGTCCCCGTTTGCCGAGCTTCT
>JBMYRY010000499.1:0-2826 GCA_049602795.1 Bradymonadia bacterium | reverse complement strand
AAATTTGTGTGAATACGCACAGACTGGCGGTTTTGAGCAGCTTCAACGAGGGCAGTGTCCCCCTGAGTGCTATCACTCTCTAGATTGTGAAGGGGCATTCCAGCAATGCATTGATGGCGCCTGTATTCGCTGTCCTGACGGTGTGTGTGAACTTTGAGGCGTGTGTCTGAAGAAGTGGTGTACTCATCATGTGTATGGGCTTTCGTCTCTTATGTTTGCCGGGAAACATCTGGTTCATATAGTTTGCGAAATGGAGAGACCGTTGGCACCTGACTTAATGGGCGGCATTCATCTGTAGCATCCACCTGATTCGCAACGATAGTTGACCCAAATTTCGGTTAGGCCGGTGACGTTAATTGGGGTAGACTCTGATGGGGTGGTCGAGTCTGATGCTGTGTCGACCAAGACTTGTTTAGAGGCTATGCGAGTTTTCTCGCATAGGAACGTGGGCATTACGTTCGAATGTTCTGATTGGGGGTAGTCTTATGTTGTGGTTGAGGATCAGATGGGTATTGCTTGCAACACTGGCGCTATCGAATAGTGCACTCGCTATACCCCAAACCTTTGTGCAAGAGGGCTTGGTCACGAACCGGAATGGACAGCCCATGCAAGGGGACCACAGGGTTTCTTTACAGGTGTACAATGCCTCAGAGGGAGGTAACCTGCTTTTTGAGGAAACACATCCGGTAGTCACTTTTATCAACGGTTACTATGCGGTTAGCGTTGGCTCTGAGGTTGTATTACCCAACAATATCTTTGACGAGCCTGAGCTTTACCTTGCCTTTAAGGTTGACGATGGCGAGTGGTTGACCCCTCGGGTTTCAATTCAGCGGGTGCCGGCAGCGTTTGTTGCGAACCGGGCTGACGTGGCCAAGAATGTTACGGGAGCGATCACGCCTTTGACCGTTTCAATCAACGGGGCATTGGTCATCGATGAGGCGGGCAGGTGGGTGGGTGATCCCACCGGATTAAGAGGTCCTGCGGGTCCTGAAGGTGCCGTCGGTCCTGCGGGGGCTGTGGGTCCTGCAGGCGAGCAAGGGATACAGGGGCCGCGAGGTGAACAGGGCCCACAAGGTGAACAGGGCCCACAGGGACCCGCGGGCGCCGCAGGTGGCGATGGTTCACCGGACACGCCCGAGCAAGTGAGACAGAAGTTAATTCAGGTGGATGGACCTGGTTCGAAGATTGATGCGGATCGATTTGATGGCATGGATAGCACCGAGTTCGTGCGTACGGCTCAACACGTCTTGGCTCGGTTGTTGACTGTGGATGGTCAGGGCAGCGGTGTTGATGCGGACCTTCTCGATGGCTTCGATTCGACTGCGTTCATTCGTACCGGCGCACAGATTATTGACCGTATTCAAGGTGTGGATGGCGCTGGCAGTGGGCTGGACGCCGACCGGCTCGACGGTATTGATAGCGCTGAGTTTGTGCGTACGGCGGCTCAGGTTCTTGCGTTGTTGAAGACGGTTGATGGTGAGGGGAGTGGCGTTGACGCTGACCGGCTTGATGGGATAGACAGCGCGGCTTTTGTTCGCACGGCGGAGCAGGTGCTTGCTTTACTCAAAACAGTCGACGGGACCGGAAGCGGCGTGGATGCAGATCGGTTAGACGGCAAGGATAGCAGCGAATTTGTTAGTACTGGCGCTCAGGCATTGAATTTACTTAAGCCTGTCGATGGCTCTGGCTCGCAACTTGACGCAGATCGGTTGGATGGGTTGGATAGCACCCAGTTTCTAAGAACCGACAGGAACGGCATTGTTGCGGGTAATGTTGAAGTGAAGGGCTCGTTTGAGGTTGGTAATTTACTACAATTTCATCGCGCAGAAGAGCCTCCTGCGGAATGCACTGAGGAAACAGTTGGGGCGATTTATTACAACATTACGGACAGTGCATTCATGGGGTGTGATGGTGAGGAATGGACGGCCTTGATTGGCGGCGGAAGATTGCCTACAGGCGATAATCCGGAAACCGCCGTGCCCAACTGTGCACGAGCGCTTGAGTTGGTGCAGGATGCAGAGAACGGCATCTACTGGATCGACCCAGACGGGGAGGGAGGCAGTGAGCCTTTCAAAGTCTATTGTAATATGGATTTAGGTGGTTGGGCATTGCTGTATTCAAACCACAGCTTTGAGGCAAGTGATAGCTTTTGGGCACTCTCGTGGAATGAAACCATCAATATTGGCAAGCGGACTGCAAACCCAGACCCAGCACGTGGATATCTATTGCCCCTGAAACATTGGTCGAAGCTGGGTATCGCAAAGTTGAACAGTGATACGTCCGGTTGGATTACTCTTGATAACTTTCGCCTGAATCCTGATGACAACTACAAACTGGTCTTTGACCGTACCGGCAATGACCGAATGAATTATCATCGTAACCTTCCATTGAGTACGGTTGATCGAGACAACGACCAATGGAGTAACCATTGCGCCAATCATGCGAAGACCTTCGGGTGGTACAGATCGTGTTGCTATATGTGTATGACAACAGCGGTAGGTGGTTGGCCGGGACCACAAGCGTGGCGTCCTTCTGACTGGAATTACCGGCAGGCGCAGTATCTCATCTTCTGGGGTCGCTTTAAGACAATTGACCCGCCCTCAAACGAGATCGAAAACGCTGAGTATGACTGCAAAGGTATCAAGCGCGCAAATCCTGATGCTGGTGATGGGGTTTACTGGATCGACCCAGATGGTGAAGGTGGTGAGGAGCCAATGAAGGCGCGTTGCGATATGTCGGGTGGGGGTTGGACTCTGATTTATTCCAATTATGCAGCTCAAAGTGCGGAGGGTACATGGGCATTATCGTGGGACCAAACAATAAATA
>JBMYRY010000498.1:0-2828 GCA_049602795.1 Bradymonadia bacterium | reverse complement strand
GTGCCGATTAGACCATGTTGATTCGGTGGTTGACCGGTAGCCAGTGTGGCTTCGGCTGTCGTCGTGAAGGTGGGGATGGACGCCATTGGGTACTGGGCGTTCGCCAACCTAAATCGTTCCCTCGCAAGTAGACTCAGTCCAGATTGCCAGCGTGGTTCGTGGTCAGCATCGAGCAGTGTCTTCAAGTAGGTCTTGAGTGCATCGTGATTGAGACCGTCCACGATAATCAATAAGGCTCGAGAATCCTCAGTTTTGGGTTCGGCTGATGTTGGGGACTGTAGTTGTCTAGAGCCAATGGATAAACAACCCCAGAGAACAAAGCTAGCCGTTAATGAAAGAGACAGACAGCGCATAGAGTGTGGGTACGTCAAATAACACATTAATTCAACCGAAACTCGCTTATTGGACCTTCCAGCGTGCAAACTTAACTCGGCGAGAGCCTTCAAGACTCGGTGGGGGGAGTCCTTCGATCATCGGTGGCTTTTCGAGAGGGCTTAGCTTGAGCACGACCGTCGTTCGAGCGACTCGATAAGCATGCCGGATATCTGCGTGTGAGAAACGTTCACCTGATAGACCTAGCTTTCGCATCATTGACCATGCAAACCCTTTAAGTGTGTGTGCATTTTTGTCGAACATCGGATCCAAGTACACGGCATCATATTGGTCGGTTTGGGCAATCATCAGGGCATGTTTGAAGTCGGTGCATCGCATCTGTATTCGTTTCATCAAAGACGGTCGATATTCGTGAATACCCTGGTTAGTGAAGACTGTAAGCGGTGCGCATTGCTCAAGAGCGGTTACCTGTAAGCCAGCATTGCTCATGACCATGGTGTCGTGCCCCAGACCCATCGTACAGTCGAGCACGCGCTCTCCTCGCTGACAATCCAGTGCGGTTAGGAGTGGGTCATGTTTTCGTCGCAAGCGCAGATGCGCCATTCCTGGATGCCAATATTGAGGCTTCACATCAGGTGTGAACAGACGAAGACCTTCGAAGTCGAGCACTAGTCCTGGTCGGTCTGAGGGCAGTGGTCGAGTTTTCCAATGCACACAACCAATGTCTTCGAGTAGTTGAGAAAGTTCTGGTCTTCGCGCGGAATCCGTCACCGCGTAGAAAAAAGTGTCATTAAACACGGCGTTGCCGATTTCCTTCTTTAGTTCAATCCATGGTGGAAGACATCGTACAATCTCTTCTGACGGGCGAGGTGTAAATCCTTATTTTTGATCGCTGCAATATGCGCATCGACAAATTAGGCGTCCGCGCAAACTTCTGATATAGTCGTGCTATGGCGGATATACTAAGTCAAGACGAATTAGATGCCCTGCTGAGTCAGATGAAAGACTCAGACGAGGATAAAGAGTCTCCGAGAGATGGTGACTCTGTATCAAATGCCTCTGAGAAGGGACAAGAGTTACAGATTTCACAGGGAAATCTCAATGTAGATATGATCCTCAATCTACCGGTGAAAGTGTGTGCTGAACTTGGGCGGGCGCGTGTGTCGGTCGCGGAGATTCTAGGCTTTTGTCAAGGCTCGGTTGTGGAGTTAGATAATGTTGCGGGCGATGCCATTAACCTAACAATGAATGACCGCGTGGTGGCGGTAGGCGAAGCGGTGGTCGTCAACGAAAACTTCGGGCTTCGTATCTCTGAAGTCGATTCGGTTCGAGAGCGCATCACGAAGCTGTAGAAAGCGTTTGACAACCTACCTACATGTGACTACATTTGGTCACCATGAAGATTTTTCACCTTTTTTCTTACCTGTTGCTTTGTACCATATCGCTTTACGTCTCGAATGCGATGGCGATACCACTCGAAGAGCGAGTAAAGACACTTGAAGCGTTAGTAAAGACCTTATCGAGTCAACGCGCCACACCCGCGCCGGGCATTCAAGGCGTCAGTCACTTGAAGCTTCCAAAGACCGTCACGCTATGCGGCGAGAAGGTGCCATTAGAAGACCCTGAAGTCCGCCAGCGGATTGAATTTGAGTTCCTCTTGATGCTTCAAGACCGTGCCCAGGTCACGATCTGGCAACGGCGCGCAAACGGCATTTTTCCCCGTTTTGAAACTCGTTTGAAGGGCATGAAAGCGTGTGAAGATCTCAAATACCTAGCGTTGATTGAAAGTGGATTGAGACCGCGTGCGCTCAGCACCGCTAAAGCTAAAGGCTATTGGCAGTTCATCCCTAGTACGGGGAAAGTTTACGACCTAAAAGCAACATCAAATTGGGATGAACGTTCGGATTTAACAAAATCCACAGATGCCGCCATTACCTTTTTGGGAGAATTGCACGAACGGTTTGGTAGTTGGCCCTTAGCCATGGCCGCGTACAACACCGGTCCGAGCCGGTTGTCCAATAGTATCGCTGCCCAACATGTGAACAACTACTGGCGTTTAAGACTTTATCGCGAAGCTGAACGATATGTGCCCCGTGTCATTGCGGCAAAAATCATCATGAGCGACGTCGAGCGATGGGGATTCTCATCGCGGGCGACACCCGGATGGAGCACCGGTGATGTCGATTACGTTCGAGTTCGTCTCAAAAAAAACGAAACACTTTCGCTAGAGGGGGTCGCGAATGGTGGTGGTTTTGATTACCGCGCGCTGACTCGCCTAAATCCTGAATTAAGCGGCGGCAAATTATCGGGCCCGGTGACGGTTTCTTTTGAAGTGCCGAAAGGTAAAGCGGTCGTCTTCAGAGCGTGGGTGAAGAAAAGCATTAAGAAAGTAACTCGCAGACAATCATTGAGACGCGTTGCGAAAAAGAAGCGGACGAAGCGCCGCAAGTCAAAGTCGAAGCGCAGGGGGTATTACACCGTCAGTCGAGGCGATA
>JBMYRY010000497.1:0-2846 GCA_049602795.1 Bradymonadia bacterium | reverse complement strand
CAGCAGGTGACTAATCAGCCCAATTTTGGCGCAATGCCCATGTTGGGGAACATACCGAGTGTGGCTACCGGGAGTTTGGTAAGCCCGCATCGAGGACGCTTGAACAATGGTAGGGTCGTTGAACGTGCCATGGTCGGAGAATCAGAACGTCAAATCAGGGCTCATACCGATTATATGATTAGACGTATCAGAGGCATAAAGCCAAGTGGCTTTGGGGCGATGAGTGCACAACTAAGAGATTATCGTAAATACCTCGAATCGAGTAAACAGCAGGGTCTTCTGTTCGATCAACGAAATGGATGCCGGCAAAAAGTGGTCATTATTCTTGGAGAGTCGGAAACGGCAAGCAAAGCGTATTATTCCCTAGGCTGTCTCGGAGGCGATAACGGTGATGCGCCGAATGTATGCCCCCCGACTGAAGACTATCCGTACGCAACGATCAAGACGGAGTTGGAAGAGATTTCACGAGAGCCTAACCTATCTGTCTTTTACCTAGCGTTCGGATTAACAGAAGCTACCCGCCAAATTTATTCTGATGTGCTACAGGGCGTAGGCGAAGCGATTTCTCTGAAAAATGAAGATGACCTGAAGCGCGAATTGAGCCGAATTCTGGGCTCGCTTGAGGGGAACAAAAGACTGACCTTTCGCGCCCCGGCGATCATTACTCCGAATGCTGGAGATCAGATCGATGATCAGGTGCGACAGTTTCGCGTGACCGGGTATAGTACGGCGTCTGCGGGTGGACGATACGGGCGCGTCGAAGTGAGCGCTTTCGGTTGTCCAAGTGGGGGAGGGCAAGATCCCCTGGGTCGATTAAGGTCATTGCCTGCCTTCTCCTACGAATTCGCACGTAAGATCGCCTTGCAGACAGAGATCTCAAGCTTTGCAAGTCATCCGGAAGATGACCGTTCATTTGGTTTGAATGGCACGGTGGAGCCTTCGATTGTGAGTCCAGGTGAGTTCGGTGCTCAACCAAACATTGATGAAGATACGCTTAGACAGCTCCTAAAGCGTTCAGAGACGGAGAGTCTGCGCTCGGTTTATGAATTACTTGAGTCGTATTTTGGACCCGCCGCATTTGGTGCCTCTGATGATGCATGTACGCCTTTATGCGGTTTACCACCAGACCAAAAACAACGGCAATTGGGTACGGTTGAATATGGACGCTTCGTGACGATTACGCCGCCAAGGTTGAATCTTTCCGGAGATGCGTATCAAGCATTTCAGCAAAGTCAGCGAGAGCGTCCGACGCTCGTCGCCACGGGAGCAGGTGATGGGAAGGTCCACTTTTTTCGCATTGAGGATGGCTATGAAGTATTTAACTTCATACCGAATGCCGCCCTCGATGATTTGTCATCAGGGGTCGAAGAGCCTGCAAAAGGTGGTTTGTCCGCAGATGGTGAGTTAGTTGCCCGCAACATGATTATGTGTCGTTCGCTTGGTGAAGGCGGTGCGGACTGTCCAGCTGATCCAGAACAATTCGAGATTCGAAGCTTGATTGCAGGCGGCATCGGTCGGAGCGAAGGAAATCTGTTTGGCATCGACCTGACAAAAGTCACAGAGGTGCTTCAGTCAGGTCGAAACAACACCATTAGCGTTGATGACGTGAAGACTTGGGATGTTGTGTCTGGATTCACGGACCCAAGTGAGACGAATATCCCTCGCTGGGATGACGAGATGGAACTCTACTTGGAGGAGAGATGATGGGGAGAATAATGAGGCGGCCCGTCATTCCATTCATAGGAACGGTTGTGCTTGCGGTGCTCACAGTGTTGATGACCGGTGTCCCAACATTGTCCCGTGCGAAGGTACAGCGAGTTAATGGATTGGGTAAATCTGTGGGCAAACCTTCCCTGGGCTATCTGAGAGTCCGAGATGAAATTCGGGCAGTCGTGGTGTCTGGATGTGGAGATGACATTGACCCTGATGGTTTTAACCTCTCAAACCCCAAAGGCGCTGGACGTTGTGTCCTTGTGCTCAATGCCGCTACTGGCGAAGTGATTCGGCAGTTTAGCCATGGTCCAGACATCCGAGATGGAGATACGCTCGCATATCCTATGATTGGGGGGGTAACTCTCTATCCAAATACTGGTACTCTTCCTGCGGACCGAGGCTATATTGGAGATGCCGCGGGACAATTGTGGCGTTTAGATTTTCGAGACGCTGACCCAAACAATTGGTCCATGGCGATCGCTTGGCCGCCGCGTGATGCTGTAGAAAGTGGTCAGTACCGAGTTGGGCGAGCCATTGAAAAGGCGCCTAGCGTCGCATTGGCGCGAGAAGGTAGTCTCACTGTTGTATTTGGTACGACGGAGAGGGGGACTGCACCGGGCGATACGTCATCCATGATGGTCAGCTTTGCCGATGAAGTTGTTTTGGGTGACGGGGAGCGACTTGATTTCCAAACCAAACGAAACTGGGTGATGCCATTACGAGATGATGAAGCTCTTCGTGGCTCTTCGACGATTCGCAACCGAACGGCTTTCTTTACAACACTCGAACGCTCCGTTGACGAAAATCAATGCGTGGGCGGAGTGGCTCGACTGTACGCCGTTGATTATGCGCGGACTCAGGAGCGTTATAATACCGTTGATGGACGAACATTGAATGTGGTGCCTCGACTACCTCCAATTAAGACGGAGGGCGGTAATATCGTTACTGATGGCATCGCGTTCGTTTTACCAGCGGGAATCACACTTGACGGGCTTGCTTTTGTACGAAGCCCATCGTGTGCCGAGGATCAAGAACCTACCACCGAAGTCGTGTTGAATTATGCGTCCACATCGCAGGGGAATGTCGCTGGCGATATTGAAATTGAGCGGCAAGCAGGGAACCGGGTGGACCAG
>JBMYRY010000496.1:0-2846 GCA_049602795.1 Bradymonadia bacterium | reverse complement strand
TTTAGATATTCAAGTCAGCACGTACAGTGCGTTCGATGGGAGTGAAAATGGAGTTCTACGTAGTCGATCCAAAAGATCAAGCCTTCGACGGTTGGGTTGATAATGTTCGCGGTTTTTTCGACAAATCCGATTCGAATTATAGCGAGGAGAATGGCGAACTATACTACATCGGTGATGATGTCGCGACGCCATGGCGCGAAAAATCAGTGCTCTTTACGATGCCGGGTGACGAAGGTGGGATCGTGGAAATCCGAGACATAGACGAGAATTTTTACGTCTTCTTGGACGACCTTGACCTTTTTGATGCACGAGAAATCAGAGAAGCGACGGGCTATAATCCAATTACCATGGGCGCGGTCTACGGCTTCGACTGGGCAAGCATGGGCTTGTGTCGCTTTCACAGCGGGCCCTCGGTCAACGTGCACCACTTGTGCGACAATGACGACTCGGACATCCCTCCTGTGCTGCCGTTGGAAGATGTTTGGGCTCAGTTTTTCAGAGCTGTCTATTGGCTGGGCGGAAACACCTCACGGCTGCAGGACCTCAAAGGCATCAGCGTCGAGAAGATCTTTTTGGACTTTGAGGTGAATCTCGATTTCACTCACCCTGCGTCTCTCGATAATCTCTTTGAACTGCTGTTAGATGAATCAGGATTCGAGAGAACCAAAACAGGACTCAGAGCTGTATTCACTGACCGAGACCTTGCTTGGATCCAACGCTTCGTGAGCCTACTCCCAACCGAGGAAGAAGACTTCAACGTCGCTTTTTTCCGAGCAGTTTGGCGCGGGTTGGAAAGTGGAACAGACGCGGAAGTGTTCCACGTAGGTGTTGAAAAACGACGCCTTAAACCCTTCATTCAAATGCCCGTCCAGCGATCGAGCAAGCAATTCGTCGAGCAGTTTAAAGAACATTTTTCGGGCTTTCGCGTAGACCGGCAAGAATACCGATCTGACTATAAAGACGTTTAGACTGAACTCATTTTGAGTCGCCACGAGTGACACACGCCAAGGCACCTCAACTACATTTTAAGGATGTCATGATTAGCGAGACCACAATTCGCGAGGTAAACGAGCGTGCTAGCTGCGTTGAGATTGTGAGTCGTTTCGTTGAACTGAAAAAGGCTGGATCCCTTCTCAAGGGGTTATGTCCATTTCATGATGAGAAAACCCCCTCATTCACGGTCTCCCCGGTGCGAAATACCTACCATTGTTTCGGATGCGGCGCTCATGGGAACGCAATCAAATTCATCATGGAGGTCGGTGGTCGTTCCTTCCCCGAAGCTGTGAGGGAACTTGCAGAGCAAGCGGGCATTGTCGTGGAAGAAGACCGAACAATCTCCCCACAACGAAAAGCACAAATCTCGAAAGAAAGAGACGAACGAAAACGTTTGTTCGCGGTCCAAGACCGAGTGACACACTTTTTTACCGACCAATTGTTTTCCTCGACGGGCTACAGCGCACAACAGTACCTCCAAAAGCGGGGCATTGCGCCGACATCAGCTCGCGCATTTCGGTTAGGTTATTGTCCTCCGAATCCCCTGGGTCTGCATCGCTTTATTGAAGCAGAGAAAATCACCCTCAACGAATTGTCGACCTTGGGGATCATTGCTGAGCCCAAAGAAGGCTTCGACGATGCACGACCACTCGGTGGGGCCTACGTTCGATTCAAAGACCGATTGGTTTGCCCCATTGTCGACATCAAAGACCAGGTCAGCGGCTTTAGCTGTAGACTGCTCAACGATAGCAAGAAAGCAGCGAAATACGTCAATTCTCCTGAGACCCCGATCTTCGTCAAAAGTGAACAACTCTACGGTGCCAGCACCGCGAAAAAAGTGGCGCGCCAACTCAATTCGGTCATCGTCTGTGAGGGTAACCTTGACGTCATCAGTCTTTGGGAATTCGGATTTCAGGGCAGCGTGGCGGTCATGGGCACGGCACTGTCAGATTTCCAAGGTCTTTTACTCAAAAGACTCGGGCAACAAATCACGGTAATAATGGACGGCGACGCGGCTGGAAAAAAAGCCGCCTTTTCTGGTCTTGGCGCATTTCTGAGAGCCGGCTTACAGCCTAGAGCAGTAATTATGCCAGATGGAGAAGATCCCGATAGCTATCTCCGAGCACAAGGCCCAGACGCGCTGCGATCACGAATTGAAACCGCCCTCCCACTACTCGACATTTTCATGGATGAATGTATCGAACAACAGCCAGATGATGGACCAGGGCGTCTGACGGCCATGCGTCTGATTGCCGGAACTCTCTGCTATCTAGAGGACGATCTTGCCCGACGTCTGTATATTCAACGTCTAGAAAAACAACTCGAACTCGGCACTGATATCATCGAGGCAGCACTCGCTGAAGCCCAATCCAAACACGCAAAGCAAGAGCGAGCGGACGCTTCTAGAACAGTGTCAACTAAGAATGATGCACCTCGTGCGCCCGTTTCAGTAATCCCGCCTCCACCGCCGCTCATTGAAGAAGCACCACCTTTCACGGGCCTCGAAGCACCAAATTTTGAACCAGAAACGCCAGTCAAAATCACGACTTTACGATTTCCTGGATATCTCTCTCAAATATTTGGATTCATTCTACAATTCCCCTCCATTTCGCTTGACTTTTACGAGTTGGGTGGGCATAAGTTCTTGACGCAAAACGCATTGATTGGTTTTCTTGGCGTCCTTCGTCAGTCTGTAGCTGATGGACAAACGCCGAACGTGGATCGCATTTTGAGCACAATGACTTGTTCACAAACTGTATCTTTTCTGCGAGCCTGCCAGGTTCGTGTACCGACATCGGACGAGATGTCTGTGCGAGGAGAGTTACCGAATCTGATCAAGAGACTCGCGGTGG
>JBMYRY010000495.1:0-2860 GCA_049602795.1 Bradymonadia bacterium | reverse complement strand
CGAGAGGGCAAACGAACAAGCACCGGGCGTCCGGATGTCGCAGACATCATCATGTACAATATGGATGAGCAAATGCGGGAGGAGGCTTTTCTGCTCCTACAAAACCTAGGTTTTCTCGATGAGTTACGACGGTGGAAAAACGATGTTGGGCTCAACACTCGCAAGATCAAGGCAATTCAAGGGTTCTTACTCCGATTTTATCATCAGGAAGGCTATCTGTCGGCTGAGGTGACTCCGGTGTGTGAGCTCGATGGTGATGAGGAGACCGACGCGCTTGAAAGTTGTTCTGAAGAGCGGCTATACGGTGCCCATGTGAAAACATTGCGGTTTGACATAAAAAAAGGAGTACGCACAAAGGCGCACGGGATTTTGCTCAGAGGCAATCTGCGAACGTCACCGCAAGTAATTTATAACGAACTCAGAGTCGAAGCGGGCAAACCGCTTGGTAGTGATGAAATTTTCATTAGTCAGGCAAACCTGCGTTCTCTGGGCATCTTCGACGCGGTGAATGTTGAGTACATTGGACATCCGCTGCACGGGGACGCGACAGTTGACACTCAAGGATTAGTTCGAGAGGCCACAGTTGTGGTCTCGGTAGAAGAGTCTCGGTCAAAAAGTCTCGACCTGTATTTGGGGGCACAGATCGACTCGACGGTCATCTCTGATGAATTACCCGTCCTCTACACGATTGGTGGGAGTGTGAGAGACCGTAATTTCTTTGGGAAAGGTTTGGAATTAGGTCTGGGTTTTAATCATGCGAACCGTGTTGACGACCCGCTTGATTTCCGCGGGGATGATGCGCTGTGGCAAGCAGGTCCCTTCCTAAAGAATCGACGTTTTCTCGGGACTCGTCTCGACTTGACGGTGGAAGCCCTTTATCAGCGAAGCGAGACAGCTCAACGTGACGCATACTCAGAGGTTAATAATGTAGACGCGACCCTTGGCTATGACTTCTACGCACTCTCGTATCCGGCAACCTGGGGGCAAGGGCTTAGAGCTACGCTCGGGTTTGAGGTGCGGCGTGAACGGTTAAGAGAACTCAGCCGAGACGGAGAGCGTCCGAGCTTTGGGGAATCCACAGACTCATTCAGTCTCTCGCCTGCGATTATTTGGGATCAGCGGGATACACCGCTTCATCCCACCCGAGGCTTCTACATTTCCACAACACTTGAGTTTGTTGTCCCAGATGTACGGGATGCGGCTGACCTGCCGACAAGAGTTATGCTCGCGTCTCATTACGTACAATCCTTCTTCAAGCGACAACTCCTCGTGGTGCCCAACATCAAGCTTGGTGCTGCCTGGACCGACCGTGACGAGAATGACCTGAAAGCGAATTTCCTATTCAAAGCCGGTGGGGACGGCGTCACGATACCGGTTCGTGGTTATGCAAACGCGTCTATTGACGCCTGTCGTGGCAGTGAAACCACAAACAGTGCGGCTCGGTGTCTAGCTGTTTTCCCCGAGGGTGTTCAACCCGATGATCCGCTGGCTGAAGCATCCACCGTTGGTGGTAATGCGATGGTTGCTGGTGGACTTGAGTTGCGTTTTCCGACGTTCTTTGTGGATGACCTGTGGTGGACGGTGTACACGGATTTTGCGGCTATTGAACCCGAATGGCAGATGCTCACGACCGATAGCGTATATCCAAGTGCAGGCGGTGGCTTGCGCTATTTAGTAACGGGTCAAATTCCCTTACGCTTGGACGTAGCTTATCCGCTTCGCGCGACGCCGTTTAGTGAGCAAGCCGTTCGAGTCCATGTGAACATTTTCTATACGCTTTAATCTCATGTGGATGTCGAAAATACCTGCCACTTATTAAGCGAGACAAGTCGATGGTTTGCATGGAATGAGGTTAGATTCAGTGGTCAAGACTTCATGTGTCATGTCGGCGCAGTTTGAGTCCCGCAACGATAGGACACCGAGTGGCTGAATGGGTGAGTGAATGTGGTCGCGCGCCCGTTTACCAGGACTCAAATTTTACTGGTCTGTTGGGGCCTTCATTCATTTTTTTTCGAAAGAGGTCTCGTTGCTCCGGAGTTAATTTCTCCCGAATCGAAAGCATCGCAGAAACACGGCGTTTTTGAATGTTTGTCTTGGCGATTGCCACGGCATCAATTGCTTTCATGACCGCATTGCGGTCAATATTGTCGGCTTCCATGAGTTCCTGTAATTGAATTTTTGCGGCTTCCAGCTTCGATTTGAGGGGCACCATATCTCGCCGTGTTTTCCGCATGGTCTGACGGATGTCCTTTCGGACAGTTCTGTCTAGATTCAGCGATTTGAGTACCTTCATTATCTTCTTTACACGATGCTTGCGGGCGCCCGACTCGGGACTGGCATATGCGCTACTGATGCTAAACAGCGACAGCATAGCAATGAGTAGGCTATTGATTAGATATTGATGTTTCATATGATTTCCTCCTACGACTCTTGGTCGATTAAGTTAAAAAAGTGATATGTGTCTTCGGGAAAACTACTACCTTCTTCGAAGTTATTTGCCTCTGTCTCCAAGTCGGCGACGAGTGCTTCGTACGCCGTGAACGTGGCGTCGAACTCAAGTAGCCATTGCGTGTCTGTCAATTCTGCTGCTGGCTCAGTATGACCTGTCTGACTTTGCTCGGACCACATCAGCCCCGCGCCTAGACACACGAACAGCGCGATGGTGCCGAGTGCACGTCTTCTGTTCGTTTGCTGACGTCGTGCACGGTGTATGCGTTGGACATAGTTTTCAGGGCGCTCTTCTTGGGCGTATCCTCGCTCGAAGAGTTCTTTAATGGCGTGTTTTTTCATTGCTCACTCCATACATCACCGAGGGATTCCCGTAGCTTGTGGATCGCTCGGTGCAGGTGACTTTTTGCGG
>JBMYRY010000494.1:0-2869 GCA_049602795.1 Bradymonadia bacterium | reverse complement strand
GAAGATGAAATCTGCCGCGAAGAAAGCTGTATCCCAAAGGTTGACTGCGAAACCGCAGCAGATTGCGATGAAAACCAAGCCTGCACAGAGATGGTATGTGAGCCTCTACCCCGATGCGTTGGGGACCGAAATTGCGACCAAAACGAAATCTGCGAACGTGGATTTTGTCGTGAAAGAGTGACTTGTACCGAAGATGAATCAATCTGCCCGGAAAGCGAGGCATGTATTGGCGGTCGCTGTGTGCCATCTGGCTGTCGCGGTGTTGATGACTGTGACACCAATGAGCGCTGTTTAGGTGGCGAATGCGTACCTGCTGGGGTGCCTGATGTTGTGAGGGTCATTATTCTAACGCCAGGTCGAGGGATCAGCCCGGGCATGACCATTGAGTTGCAAGCTGTTGGACTTAACGCTAGAGGTCAAATCGTCACGAGTGATGGGTTCGATTGGTCAAGCTCTTCGCCCCTTCTCGACAATCAAGGCGAGGGGCGCTTCCTCGCTGGAATGGAAAGTGGCGAAGCGCTCATCACCGCTAGTTTCGACGGCGAAGAGGGGCGGATTACTTCCGAGCCTGTTCGGTTTGTCATCCTACCGAGTGCCCCCATGGGCATCGCATCGGTTCGCGTGACCGACCCATTGGGTCAACCCGTCGCTGGTGCACTGGTGGTTACCCCTTCTGCACGTGCTCAAACGGACCCGGGCGGCATCGCTGAATTCGCGATGCTGGAAGATGAAGTTGGACAATTGGTTAGCGTATTCGCCGATGGGTTCGATTACATGAGCGTAGTCATGGCTGACTGTGACCAAGTTTTAGTCCCGCTGGTGCCACGAACGGACCTATCCATAGCCGCTGGTCTTGAGGGGGTTGTAAACTTTGATTCTATTGTCAGTGAAGGTGAACTTGAAACGAGTCTCACCGGAACCGCAGTCACTGGCGGGATTCTGGGTCTGTCTCTGGAGCGACTCATTGGATCCATCTTCTACGGCAGAGTTTCGTTCTTCGGTAACGACTTCGATTTGCCACTGCCTGGAGGACTCACCCTAGCCGGCCAAATTCCCATCATCGGGCAGCTAGACCTAAAGAATCGCTTCTACATCACCACTGATCCCGGACTCCGATTCGTCTGGAGCTTTGCCGGGCGTCTAGACTTTCAGACAATTGCCTCCTTTGTCAGACGAGGTGGTGGCGTCGATTTAGGCGAAGTTTTGACCGCCGTACTCCCCTTCTTCGAGACATTTAGCCATGGATTGAGAACACTCTCGAACGTCCAAGCTGTACCGACGATCCAAGATACGGACGACCTCGATGGAGATGACAACACGTCTGAACAACGGGCTGATTACCTTGGCAACCCCGAGCTAACCATGACGCCCACCATTAGCCAAGACCTCCGCGTTCAGGTGAGCTTGCCTGAAAATCTTGAAGACATTGGTGAAGTTGCATTGCTCTTCATGGGCGCAGAACTACCCGAGGTTGGCTTCGTGCCCCTTGGTGTAACTGCATCCGATACCCCTGGGTCGATTCCCGCACGACTTGCCCTGCCCTATGGCGCGCTTTCGGGTGCAAAGGTCACCGCCATTGCCGCTGCAACCGACTTCGAAGGCGGAGACTCAATTCTGCCCACGGACTTGAGCGTATTGGTTCGTCGATACGGACGGAGCGTCCCCAATGAGATCACCTTTGCACGTAGCTTCTTGCCCTATGAGCGGGATTTCTCTTTCGACGCGGAGACTCGAACGCTCACCGCCTCACCGTCGGATAATGGGACGCTTTCACGGTGGAGCCTACAGGGTCCAACCGTGCGCTGGATCGTACAGGCAAACGGAATACATGATGTGAACATCGCTCTTCCGCCCGTGCCGGAAGGTTTTCCTGAGTTAGGCGATGCGCCCATCGTTCTTCAGGAAACCATTGACCTCGGTGATGCCCCATTTGACAATCTCGCTTGTCCATCCCCTGAGGGAACGCTGCAGGACGTGGACCGATTAACCATTCGGTTTTCACGTTCGTCGGCAGAATAATGCGCTCAGCAGGTTGGCTCAAACATCGCTAGGATAAGTCCTACGCCTCCTTGGGAGAATCTGATTCGCTCCACGGGTTTCCGTCCCAAAGCCTTAATTGCCCTCTCATCGGGGCAAACGATCGCAGCGCGCCATTGTCTAAACTCGCCCGCAAGCAGAGCACCAAGAGCAGCGTAGGCGTTGCCCTGTTTGAGTCGCAAGCCATACGGTGGATTGGTCATCAGTAAGCCCGACTCCGCCGGTGCTTTGGTCGCGCGTGCATCCTCAGATAGAAGATCTATGTTTACGCCGGCCCGCCCCGCGTTCCGAACCGCACCTTTAAGCACTTGCCCGTCACGATCAACCCCAACATACAGCCCATGATCAGCACGCTCATCCAGTTGCCGCCCAGGACCAATCCAGTCATCACAACTAAACGTGCGTAGACGACCTGGCGCAAGACCTAGCCCTCTCGTGGCCGCCTCAATCAGAAAGGTCCCCGAACCACACATGGGATCGCATAAGGCCTCACCCGGGTGCCATTTCGCCAATCTCAACAAACACTGCGCAACAGTTTCTCGCATTGGGGCAGGTCCGTTCTCTAACCGCCATCCCCTTCGATTCAGCCGCTCTCCTGACGTATCGATGCTCACCGTCACATTGTCTTTATGAATCCGAACATGCAGACCCACCGAGCCTTTTGGAAAGAGCGCGCGGACCCGCTCCGCCACTGCTTCCGAATGATAAAGAGCCGAGTAGGTGCACGATGCATGCACTTCAAATCCACCATAACTGCTGAGGTCAACTCCACGTAGCCCTTCTTCTAACTCGTCAAAGTTATGAGCTCGAAACGTGGACTGAATCCAAAGAA
>JBMYRY010000493.1:0-2871 GCA_049602795.1 Bradymonadia bacterium | reverse complement strand
CCATCTGGATCAGCGACTATGTCCTGGCTAGCTATGGTACCGGAGCCATTATGGCCGTCCCCGGACATGACCAAAGAGATTGGGATTTCGCCACAACATTCGGGATCGATATCGTTGAAGTCATAGACGGTGGTGACATCAGCCAGGCGGCGCATACAGGCGAAGGCACTCTAGTCAACAGCGGTCCGCTCAATGGGTTGAATGTCAAGGCAGCCAAAGCCGCAATGATCGAACGATTGGAAGCCGAGAGCATCGGTAAAGGAACAGTAAATTTCAAATTGCGTGATTGGCTCTTCTCACGTCAGCGATATTGGGGAGAACCCTTCCCAATCGTTCATACAGAAGACGGCGAAATCTGTCTGGTTCCCGACGAGGATTTGCCCGTCCGCTTACCAGAAGTTGAAAGCTATAAACCATCGGGTACCGGTGAAAGTCCGCTTGCCACAGTTGAAGACTGGTTAGAAGTCACGCTACCGGATGGACGGAAAGCAAGACGAGAAACCAATACAATGCCTCAATGGGCAGGGTCATGTTGGTATTACTTACGCTATCTTGACCCGAACAACGCCTCAGAGGCATGGTCGGCGGCCAAGGAGAAATACTGGATGCCCGTCGATTTGTACGTGGGGGGAGCAGAACATGCAGTGCTACATCTCCTCTACGCGCGTTTCTGGCACAAAGTTCTTTATGACCTTGGTCATGTCAGTACCCCAGAACCTTTCAAGAAGCTCATCCACCAAGGGATGATCCTGGGTGAAGATGGCCAAAAGATGTCGAAATCACGAGGTAATGTCGTCAACCCTGATGATGTCATAGAACAATATGGGGCCGATGCCATGCGACTCTTCGAAATGTTCATGGGTCCGCTTGAGGCCACAAAACCATGGGCAACCAGTGGCGTCGAGGGGGTGAAACGGTTTTTGGACCGGGCATGGCGACTCTTTGTGAACGAAGATACTGACGCCTGGTTACTGGAGGACACTGAAGCTACGCCTGCCCAACTGACGCTCTTACACAAGACCATCAAAAAGGTCGGCGACGATATAGAAGGGATGAGATTCAACACGGCGATCTCTGCAATGATGGAGTTTGTAAACGCAATGACCAAAGAGAGTACTCGACCAGTAAGCGTGCTCGAACCATTCATTCAACTCATTGCACCTTTTGCGCCTCATCTTGGTGAGGAACTTTGGTCTCGAAGCAGTGCTGCCTCGGAACTATCATACACCGATTGGCCAAAGGCGGATGAGCAGTACCTGAAACAATCTACCAAGACGTATGCGATTCAGGTCAATGGGAAGGTTCGGGGTCAAATTGATTTGCCCGTGGATGTCTCGAAGGACGAGGCATTAGCTCGCGCAAAGACGGATGCGAACGTCAGTCGGCATCTTGAAGGTAAAACAATTCGTCGTGAAATCTTTGTACCAGGTCGAATGATTAATCTTGTCGTAGGCTAACGGAACCAAAGCGGTGCCGCCGTACACCCACCAGTACTAACATCAACAAACCGGCCAACCATGGACGACGTCCAAAATGAACGGTCTGGGCACACCCATCATCGGAAGGCTCGGGATCGGGTGCAAAGCCAGAACCGGGTTGACCACATGCCGGATCATTGAGATCGCAAATTGTGGAGCAACCTTCATCAGCTTGCCCATCACAATTATTGTCCACACCATCACCACAAACCTCGGGTAAATTAGGAGACTGATCCGCTTGAAAAGGCGCGCAGTCTTGCTCATCACAACTGCCGTCTCCGTCTGAGTCAGTGCATGCCGCACAGCCTTCATCAACTGTGCCGTCACAATCTCCATCCAAACCATCCCCGCATGCTTCTTCACCATCAGTGAAGATACTCGGGTTCATCGGTTCACAATCAGAGCTATCGCAATCGCCGTCCTGGTCTTGGTCCTCGCATGGCGCCTCACACTGACCAAAGTCAACGGCAGCGCCACGCAATGTTCGACAGCGAGTTCCCGCAGCACAGTCCGCATCGGTATAACAATTCTCATAACATCGGGGGCCATCGCCTAAATTACGGCAATAATGACCATCAGTGCACGTGATCTGAGCAGCGTTGCAACTCCCAAGGGGTTCGACATTACTTGAGATCCGGCAGTAGGTCGCTCCCCACCCTTCAAGCGTGCAGGCGCGCCCCGAGCCACAATCTCCCCCCAATAATTCGCATCGTTCATCGGGCATGCATGCGTACAGTGTGGTTCCACAGGAGTTCGCTAAACACTGGTTGAATGCAGTGTAATCGCTCTGCAAATCAGCACATCGGTTGTACAAACAATCGTAGAACTCACTGTAATTCCGCTGCGCATCGAGCGTACCCGAAATGTAGCAATTCTGAGCACAGGTTGAATCACTGCAGCCGTTGACGCAAGCATAGACATCGCCGCAAGATCGTTCTCCAGATGGAAAGGCATCATCGCCGTAACAAAACTCAATTTCATCGCCACAATTATCCTGTAAACAAAAGGAATCCCCATTGGCACAACGACGGGAAGCACAGTCTGCAAGCTCTACGTATCCGCGTTTAGCATCGCTGCTTGAACGCGCGTAACAAGACGACGCACACAATCCATTTGTACAATTCGAGGTACATTGAGCAAGCGCTGAGCAATCTAACTCTCCACACTGCGTGTGATCACAGTAGCCATCACTTGTACAGGCAGCCGCACACTGACAGAGGCTCTGGTTCGACCCACAATTCTGGTCATTGCCCATCACATAATCAATCCATGACTGATATGCATCCACCCTCATCTGATTCGATGCGAGAAGACAAGTGGGCGATTCCCCACTCACCGTGCTGTTCACGCCTGCGACGTATTGTGTCCCACCTTGGGTGAGTATCCCTGGTCC
>JBMYRY010000492.1:0-2882 GCA_049602795.1 Bradymonadia bacterium | reverse complement strand
ATGGGCATCAAAGAATGCTGTGCGTTCTTCTGATTCCGTAAATTGAGCGTTCAATACCCGAGTGTGTTCATTAATTGATTGCTCTTTGATGTCGTCGTTCGTGGTGATCTTAAGGAGCTGGGTTTGGACGTTGTTATCTTGATGCTTGAACTCTTTAGCTGTTTTAGCCGGTACTTTGGGCCTGGGTGTTGATAGTTCTGCCTTTGAAATTTCTTCTTTGCTGTTCGGAACCCTGAGAATTTGCGTTTTGTCAGGTGATTGAGTTCGTTGCTGACCGGAGTCATCAATCGTTTCAAGAAGAGCGGTGACATCCGGTTTTTCGAGTAGATGTGTCGCTTCAGTCGATGCAAAAATGTCTGAGCGTGCGCGAATGGGTAAGGGCTCCGGCTTTAGAGCCCGTTTATCCTGCTCGCGGCGACCCCTTCCTTTGACTTGACGAGTTGTTTTGTCATCACTCATGCTTGTTCACCCCGAGAAACACGAGCCTAAAATGGTTTTCGTTATCCGGTCCACGATGTTGGATTCCTTTACTAAAGCCGGTCCCTACTCACTTAGTCTCTCTAAATTTCGCTGTTTGGTCTAGCTTATATCTTTCATGGGGGCGGTGGTGGTGGTGTTCGTGATGTATCAACACGCACGTCCTTATCTGCACTTTTTGGTTAAATGTCTTTTCTTCAGTGAAAGGTCTCGGTGTCTTTCTCAGGTATATCCATTCGTTCCAAAAGTAACTCGCCTATGTAGCGCGTTGCGATTCGGAGGCGTCGTTCGACGTCGGTGGATTCGAGCAGTTGTCGCCGGATATACGGGTCGGATGTTGCGTGGGCGCCGAGAAGATTGGTGAGTGTACCGGGCGCGCTACCTTGGCTCATGATAAGATTAAGACCTTCTCGAGCTTCAGGGGCATTTTGTGCAAGTTGTCCCAACAGTGACCGTAACTGGGTGTGTAGCGGATGGGCGATGTCTACGTCTACATCATGCAACACTTGAGCGCGAATGGTGCGAAACTGAAATGAGGAAGGCATTTCTTCGGTCAAGCTGATGCGAGAAATGCCGCGAAGCAAAATATTCCAACGACCTTCTTCCAATTTCTCGGCAGCAAAAATGACGCCGGCGCCCATGATGGTTCGGACAGATACGGGACCTGTTGACTCGGCAGATGTGGGCTTGGACGAGGCGATAGCAATCGCATTCGACCCGTTATCCATCACATGCTCAATCATCTCAATATAACGTGGCTCAAAAATGTGCAGCGGCAAGACCGCGCCTGGGAATAGGTGTGCGTTCTTCAACGGGAACATTGGGATATTCTCGTAGATCTCCGCGTCGATCTTCCATTCCTTCATTTGTTTATTTTTCCCCTAAACTTAACCTGCAAACGCTGGGCAGTTCCCGACATGGTCATTGCTCGCTTTCGTCTTGGTATCGTTGAGCGTTTTCGACATAATGAGACCACGCGTAGGCGATCCACGTTTTCTCACGTTCACCTGTTGGCCGGACAACGCGCATTGGGTTGCCCATTACGTAAGTGTTCCCGGGTACGACCTTATTTCCCGTCACGAGCGTTGCTGCCCCTACGAATGCACCGCTGTGCACGATGGCATTGTCCATGATCAAACTGCCCATACCAATTAATATATCATTCTCGATTGTACATCCGTGGAGAATGCAATTATGACCAACCGTCACTCGTTCCCCGATGGATACGTTTGACAGACCTCCTGTCATATGAATTGTTGTTCCGTCTTGGATGTTTGTATCCTCGCCAATGTAAACAGAGCCCTCATCGGCACGAATAGTTACGTGAGGCCAAATATTTACTCTCGCACCAAGGTGCACATCTCCGATGATAACTGCGCTTGGGTGGACCCATGCGCTCGGATGAATCTCTGGAGTTTTTCCGTTTAAACTTTGAATCAATTTAAAAATCCTATGGTTTGCGCCTTGACCTTTTCATTTTGGTTCTTATGTTTCCCGCCATCAAGTCCTAATCGCATGATCGTTACAAAGAAGGAGGATTCGCCATGGCAAATCGCGCAAAGACGTTTACATTCAAATCTGAGGCTAAAGAGTTACTGGATTTAATGATTCACTCGCTGTACTCGAACAAGGAGATCTTCTTGCGAGAATTGATCTCCAATGCTTCGGACGCGATCGATAAACGCCGTTTTCTAGGGTTGAGCGACGGAAGTTTGTCTCTTGATTCAGCAGAATACGGCATTAAGATCACTACAGATTCGGATGCTCGGACACTGACGATCTCAGACAACGGTATCGGGATGAATCAGGAGGAACTCGTCGCAAACCTTGGCACAATTGCACGGTCCGGCACGAAGCATTTCACTGCGGAAATGGAGAAGCAAAAGGACGGTGAAGATGTTTCGAGTTTGATCGGTCAGTTCGGCGTTGGGTTCTACTCAGCCTTCATGGTGGCTGAAAAAGTCGAAGTGTTGAGCCGCAAAGCCGGAGAAGAGGCAGCGGCGATTTGGCGATCAAGTGGTGACGGGAAGTTCCAGATCTTGACAGGAGATAAGGAGGAAGCGGGCACGTCAATCACCTTATTTCTTCGAGAAGTGGATGAAGAGAATGGCGTATCAGACTTCACGAAGGAATGGGTACTCAGTCAAGCGATTAAGAAGTACTCAGACTTCGTTCAGTATCCCATCGAGTTGTGGACGGTTCGCCAGGAGCCCGTAGTGGACGATGAAGGTAAACCTGTGGAGGGTGCGGAGCCCAAAACAGTCGAGGCATGGAAAACATTGAACTCAATGAAGGCGATTTGGACCCGCAGTGAGTCCGATGTTACCGACGAGGAATACGCCGACTTCTACAAGCATATCTCGCACGACTGGGAAGCGCCATTTGACAAAATTAGGTTCAGAGCG
>JBMYRY010000491.1:0-2882 GCA_049602795.1 Bradymonadia bacterium | reverse complement strand
GCCAAAGCCATGGCAATTGGTGCGGCCATCACCAAACATAGCGCCCCCTCGAGAGCAAAAACGATCATTAAGCCTGCGCAAAGACCAATGCTCAGCCATGACACAGCCAGCCCCATTTTCCAGCCACGATATGATGGTCGGTGCACAAGGTATGCCCCCCAGACCCCCATCACAAAGGGCGTACCTATAAACAGTCCCGAGCCGTAACTGTTGAAACCTAAGGTCACGAGTGAAACTAATCCAACTCCAAGTATGCCCGTAAAGCCGACAGCCTTAGTTGCGCTCATAACGAGATGGCTTGCACCTTCAACGACCCGTTCACGTCTCGAGACCTCTCGCGGAGGCGTACTACCCTGCAGAGACAAGACAATAATCAGTAGGAAATTAACGACAGGGACGAAGAACAGCAGCGCAATCCAAATGGACATCCCCGCATCGAGTGCACGGCGGGCGGACATGCTTACACCAATCCAAATAAACGGCAAGGTCCACACAAGTGTTGCTAATGTCCAGCCTACACCGGCAGTACCGGGATCAATTTGAGTGCCAAATAAAGCTTCGTATCGATAACTGATCAAAGGATGCAGATAAGTAATGGGGTCAAGAAAACGACCACTGGTGACCATCGATGAAATCAGTGCATCAACGACATACTTCAGACCCATAAGGAAAAAGCCGTGTTTAATGTAGGTCATTCGATCTACCGCAGCAGAAAAACCGAACCAAAGCTTTATCATGTTCAAACTGCTCTCTCCGCTTGTCCTACATTTAGTCGCTAGCCTAACAGGTTCGAGTACGAGATGGCATTACCCATCTCAATGTAAACCTCAAAAACTAGCCACATCAGCAATATCGCAAAGCTAAGGGAGAGAAAGCTGAGTTCAATCCACGAATGCCTCATTAACGAGACTCATGAACTCGGTGGTGTGGCGAAGACTCAACGCTTGAGCATCGCCGCGAATTAACTGAGGGGAGGCTGCGAGAGAATCATCATCCTGATTGGTAATGCGCAAGGAGATCGAGAAAGGAGACTCCACGCCCAAAACCACACTTAACTCAGACAAATAGCGTACCAAGACACGCGTAGATAGCATGGCGCCGCCTAAGGGCACTCGATAAAAAGACTCGAAGAAATCTAGCCGACTTTCTGCTGTCTGCTCCATCTGAGCATTGAGTAAGGCTGGAAAAATGCGATGAGCGAAGCTATAGCAGTAGCGCCCGCCAAGTACTTCTGCAACCGACTCGCATGCAGCGGACGCGCCAGTGATGTGTTCGAGCTCGCTGGGACGAATAGGCGCAATCGCAAACGGTAGTGTGGCAGGTTTCTCATACCTTGACATCATCTGTTCAAGTGCATGCCAAAGTTGTTCCTCAGTCGCCAGCGTCGGGTCAAAAACCGCTGTCATCGCCGACTCATTGAGCTGAACGAAAAGCTCTGCTTCCACCGTGCCTGGATATTCACCTTGATACAATGCCGCAACACCTTCACGAACTGCTACCGGTCCCAAGTCGTTAAGCACATGGGCTAAGGTATCAGCGACGGGTCTCGCGGCGGCATTAGGAAAAAGCTTATGCCATCGAAACCAATAGCCTCCACGACTCAGTTCATCATTATCAGCTTTCGTAAACGCGCCGGAGGCAAAAAGTTCGCTGCGAACGGATCCAAAAAACGTGGACCGCGTTCCTCTTTCCCACACTCGACTCTGAAACGCTTGACGTAGTCCGGACTCATTGATGAGTTCAACTCGATTACGGGCGAAACTACCGTCAAAACCAATGCTCATGCCCAGTCCTTGCACGGCAACGCTGAACTGACGTTCTGACAGGTCGCTACCACCAAGTGCCAAGCGCTTCACTCTTGGGCTCTCAGCATACTCATCGCTCACCGCAAGGTCGTCAGCTAACGTGAAATCAGCAAAGACATCTGTATCTAGATCAAACTCTGGACCCAAGAGATTTGCTTGAGCCGCCCGCCAGACAGCACGACCACTGATGGCGCGCTCAAATGCAATGCGCGCCTCTTCACTCTCTAGATCAAACCAATAATCCCCCATTAAGCGAAGACGTCTCGACAGACCGTCACTCAATCGGACGGATTGATTCAAAGCATACAATCTTGAGGATAGACGTTGTATTCGACCAATGACGGGTTCGACATGTGCATCCCAGACCGATGTAGTCTGTCCGAGTGCCTCAGTGACTCTTTGTCCAACCATCTCATCGAGGGTATCGATATGGCTAGTCATTCTCTGGGCCTGAACTAAAGCCTCATCAACACCATTAACCACCGCCTCTATTTGGTCTCCAGCACCATCAGAAACGCGGAAAGGCGTCGAGTCAATCACCGACCGGACAGTGTTTGGTACGACACCTCGTAACGCTTCAACCCGCTTTGGAATATTCCTAATGTCATTGATCAATCGCTTGCCCCGCTCAATGACGCGACGGAATGCACGTACTCGATCCACATGAGCCGCAGGTAGGAACGTGTACTGAACAAATGCTGCTGAACTCAGACCAAGTTGAGCATTAACACTGCCGTCTACACCTGAGAGTAACCTGACACGAACCTTTTGATCTTCAAGCCGTATCACCTGAAGACGGAACAGCCCTTTCCCTATCAGCGTGCCTCGTCTAACCGAGGATGCAGAACCACTTGCTGAAAGGCGGAGTTGACGAGAGAAAGTATGACCAGCATGCGCAGATTGACTAAAAAACTGTCCGCCAATGTCGACACTCACATTTGCCTCAATGGGGATCGTGACGATGGTCCCAAGCGGCAATGCCAAGGCTGACTCCGCATCATGGGGCAAGTCCAATAAAGAAAAGGTATCAGCAGAATGTGCAGCTGACTCAGAGCCAAATGCCCTCGCAAACTCTAC
>JBMYRY010000490.1:0-2884 GCA_049602795.1 Bradymonadia bacterium | reverse complement strand
AAACACTAGCTCGCCTGTTTCGCTGGCTCGTAAACTCATCTTGAATTTGGTATGCGGCGCGCTATACCCTTTCATTTCTTTTTCGAGAATAAAACCTCGAATTACGCCGGGGTCGTCTTTATGTTCTTTAGCTTTGGCCCATACAACGGCAACATCGGCAATGGGAGAATTAGTAATCCACATTTTGGCCCCATTGAGAACATATCTGCCGTCAACAGGTGTTGCATGCGTTCTCATTGACCCAGGATCAGAACCCGAATCCGGCTCGGTCAGACCAAAACAACCAATTAATTCTCCCGTTGCCATCCTCGGTAAGAACTTTTCTTTCTGTGCTTCCGTGCCGTACGCCCAAATCGGATACATACACAATGCGCCCTGTACACTCGCGAAACTTCTCAAACCGCTATCTACGTATTCGAGTTCCCGCATTACGAGTCCGTATGCCGTGGCATCCATGCCAGCACAGCCGTATCCAGTTAAATTTGCGCCAAAGACCCCTAATTGTCCTAACTCTGGCGTGAGTTCGTCTGGAAATCGTTCTTCGATATACCACTCAGCTACGCCTGGTAGGAAGCGCTCTCGTGCGAAACTTCTCACGCTGTCTCGAACCATTGTTTGTTCGTCCGTCAATAGACCTTCTACCGCAAATAAGTCCAATAATGGGCTAGTTTTCATGGTTTCTCCTCAATTGCTCGCGCACGGTGGTTACGACCATATCGCACATTACCGCATATAATTCATGACCAAATTCAGCCGTCGCTTTGCCAGGATCCCCGGTGTAGGCTTCAGTCATGCCCAATTCTTTAAAGGTTTGGACACCTCTTTTAATGCCGTCACTCAAGCTCAAATCGAGCTTTTCTAAGGTGTCAGCTTCGTGGTGCTGAAATAACTCAGGCTCAGCGGCAAGCACCATCGAACCTTCGTACTCACCTGCATGACACGCACCGCTTCTAAACTCTGCACCGAGTTGTCGACCCCACCGTCCCTCCAGTACTGATGGGTGAGATACGCGATGCATACCATAGGTTTCTTTCAGTCGAACTAGTGCGCGCTGCAAGGCTTTTAAATGATTTGGGTCGAGGTGATGATTGATCAGGCTGACATGGTCAAACCCATCGTCGAGTAACGCAGAGACAAGTTCGTTGATGACGCATTCAAAAGTATTGGGTGTCAGACCAATTGCGCCGCGGAACCCTGCCGCGAAATCGGTAACGCCAAATGGCAGAGACGGGACAATGAAGATGCGAAAGTCAGCGGGGAATAAGGGGGCTGCCCGGCGCGCATTTTCCTCCGCTAGAGTCACATCCGTTCGAAGTGGTAGATGGGGACCGTGAGGCTCAGTGCTACCAATGGGGAGCAGTGCGACTGTTGTGGCGTCTGTGCTGAGTGCCGCCTGCAATTGATGGGTGGATAATTCAGCCAGATTAAATACCTCGCTCATGTTAACTGCCCTTTGTCGATCTTGCCTCGGTCATTCTTAGGAAGACTTGGGTAGAAAGAGATTTCATGGGGCGTCTTATATTTTGCAATGCGTTGCCCAACCCAAGCCTTTAGCGTGTCTCCGTCTATCTCCGCAGCGCCTGGTCGTAAAGCGATGCATGCGCGGGTGCGCTTGAGTCCCTCGACTTCAATGGGCACAACCGCTGCCTCAAGCACAGCTGGATGTTCTGTGAGGCAATGCTCCACTTCTAATGGAGAAACCCATTGACCGGAGATTTTCAGAAGATGATCGGCTCGTCCTCGAAACCAGTAGTAGCCCGCTTCGTCTCTCGTGAAGAGGTCACCAGTTCGGCACCAATGCCCAAAGAAGGTTTGCCATGATTTTGAACGGTCCAGCCAATAGCCAGTGGCTACGCTGTCCCCCTTAACCCACAGCACACCAGCTTCGCCGACCGGTACTTCGTCGACGCCTGGTCCCTCTGCATCGGCAGGAAGGATTCGCACCGTGTAGCCGTTTACCGGTGTTCCGAGAGAACCTGGCTTGATGTCGCCTGGTTTATTCGTGAGATAAATGTGAAACATTTCTGCGCTGCCGATGCCGTCAAAGACGGGCGTCTGAAAGCGTGCTTGCCAGCGTTCAAGAAGTGCAGGTGGCAAGGCTTCCCCAGCACTTAAACAGAACCGAAGTGAATGCAGTGATTCGGTGGCATCGGATTGTAAGTCGAGGAGCCGCGCCATCAAGGTAGGTACACTGGTCAGCATGGTCGCTTGATAATAATCAATTGCCCAGGCAATTCGATCGGCAGTGGGCTTTTCCACGAAGAGTCCGACGGTGGCACCAACCGCAAAGGGAAACATCAAATTCGTGCCCGTGGCGTATCCGAAGAAAAGGCGAGGGACACTCACACAGACGTCATCACGATGGTACCCAATTGTTTGCTTGGCATAAACCTCGGTATTGAATTGAAAGTCACCATGACAGTGCATCGCAGCTTTCGGGCGACCAGTACTACCGCTTGTAAATAACCAGATGCCTGGGCTACCAACGTAGGTGCTCGGCCATGAGTGACCGTTGACTGTGGTCGTTAAGTGTTTCACCAGGCAATGTTCGGTTCCAATTGGGCGCTCAGGATCTGCTTCAGTCTTCATGTCACATGTGATCAAGGCGTTGAGTGAACCGAGCTCTGGCTTGAGCGCCAGGAGGCTTTCATAAACGGACTGAGTCGTGATGATCGTGTGCGGCGTGATATAATCGATCACGTCTGTGAGGAGCGATGGTGAGGAGATGGGGTTACCCATAGCGACCACAGCGCCCGCCTTTAGTGCACCAAAAAAGGACCAGGCAAAAGGTGGGCAGTCGGGTAGGATGATATAGACTCGCTGTCCGAGTTGTAGCCCGCTATTGAGTAAGGCAATCCCTGCGCTGTCATAACCACGATATTCC
>JBMYRY010000489.1:0-2885 GCA_049602795.1 Bradymonadia bacterium | reverse complement strand
AGTCGGACGCAGCTGATGACAGAACGGTCGTATCGGAAATTGGCGAACAGTGGTCGCCCCAAATTGCCCCGTCGAGAACAGCGGCTAAAGAGGCGAGCACAATGATAGGTTCCCCCGAAATTTCAACGGACAGGGGGGCTGCAATCGGGAGCATGAGGGCCATTGTGCCCCATGATGTACCCGTTGAAAATCCGATGAGTCCAGACAAACAAAAGATAATGACCGGTACAAACTCGGGCGTAATTTGATCGCCCATCAAAGCGAGGATCACGGTGCCGGTGCCGAGATCATCACACACCTGCTTAATTGACCAGGCGAGAATCAGCACGCAGGCAGCGCCCCACAGACCTGACATCCCTTCAACAAAGGCCTTGGTGATCTCCTTTGGTGTCAATAGTCGTTGAACACTTGCGAGTACGATACACATACCAGCACCGATGAGTGCACTCTTAAACAGCACATGGGCTAAATCGAGATCTCCATTGCCAAATGCGATTCGCAAACCATCTATCGATAGCAGCGAGCCGGTGTGCTCGGGCGCTGCGGAAAGGACAAAGAATAAGATGGATACAAGAACGGTCACAATAGGTACGACGGCATTCATCGCACGTAGGGGCACGCCAACCTTTTCAAGAGCACTGGGAGATGCCTCGTCGCCGGTGTCTCCATTCTTAACTAATCCAGTCGCGCGAGTTCGTGCTTCTGCTGTAAGCATTGGTCCAAAGTCGCGCCCCGTAAAGGCAATGATGAAGACGAGCATTAGCGCATAGAAACAGTAAAAACGATAGGGTAAGGCAGCGAGAAATAGACCGTAGCCATTGGTCGGAAATGTGCCATCATTCGGTAAATGTGAGAGGAGGTCGTCGAAAAGACCAACTTCGTATCCAATCCATGTCGATAAGAGCGCAACACCGGCTACAGGCGCGCTCGTGGAATCAACAATATAGGCGAGCTTCTCTCGACTGATGCGAAACTTGTCCGTGATTGATCGACCTGATGTGCCCACAACAACAGTGTTGGCATAGTCATCGAAGAAAAGGGCTGTACCGGTCATTGCTGTAACAGCTTGGGCACTTTTGGGACCTCGAACAAGGCGAGTGAGCCGAGCAACGAGACCGCTGGTTCCTCCCATTTTATTCACGATGGAGATCATGCCAACGAGCACAAAAGTAAACCCTAGAATCTGAAGATTAAACGCGTCGTCCAGCACTGGCCCAATATATCCGGCGGGTGCCGCTGCTTCACCGCCGACCATACGGAAAAGGGCAACAAATACTCCGCTTATCTCATCCCAGAATATCCCTAGAGGCTGTTCTGTTTGCTGAATTGCGGCGCCGGAGAGTACAGCAATCAGCAGCGCTGGGATGATTCGCCTAAAGCCAATGGCAATCAGCAGTGCAATCAATGGAGGGACCAAACCTTCACTTCCAGGCAGTCTTGTTTTGGGCGGTGACAGGTTCATCATGCCTCCGACGGTCATTGACGCCCCGGTCTTGTTGGTCGTGATGTGAACCGTCAGAGGTTTGGAGCGGGCTAGTAAGCTGCCTTTTTTGAATATGCCTCTCGGAATCTTTATCCAGGCTGAGCGGTAGCCCGCGTGTTGATCGGATGCTCCATCGAGCCTTAATGATGTATTTTCACTGACGTGATTTATGCCAAGTTGCTTTAGTGCCGCGTTTAAGTCAGTCGCGTTTGCCAGAACTATAGGTTCAAATTCCCAGTAATGATAACTACTTAGTTGGTGAGTATTGGCGAATGTCTTAAACTTAAGGTGATTAGATTTAAGCTGAGCAATTGGAGTGCTGGAAATCGTTTTTTTGGACGTTTTGAGTGCGTCGTTGAATCGTTGACTGACCCGTCGTTGCGTGCGCGGTGAGGCACCTGTGATTCGAAGCCCACTGTCTTCAGCACTCATCTTCAATGGTAGACCACCTAGGGTCTGAGTAATCTTCTTTGTGGCGTTTTGTGAAGCTTGATCAATGAGAATACGTTGGTCGACGATAATCAGTCTCACACCTGCCAACACCAGTATGCTCACAAGAAGTGTTAAACAGATGCGTTTGACGGTCATATTTTACTCCAACTTATTGCGTGCCGGGGGACGCGTCTGGTCGCCAACGTTTTGGGAACGTATCTGCAAATTTCTGCGGAAAGCCATAGACAGCGCCATCGGCAGCTAGCATCAGCGCCTTGGTTTTTGGGTAGTGTGCCAACAACTCAGAAAATTTAGAAGGGCCGAGTACAAATAAGGCTGTTGCCAGTGCATCGGCAATCATTGCCGATGGAGATACAACGGTGACTGAGACTGCTTTTGAGGCAGGGTATCCGGTTCGCACATCAATAATGTGATGGTATCGCTGACCATCAATTTCAAAATAGTGTTCATAATCCCCGCTGGTCACGACGGCTTCATTCTGAGCGGTGACCGTGGCAAAGATTCTCTTGGATATTCGGGGGTGAGTAATACCAATTCTTAAGGGGCTGTGTTCATTGAAGCTGGCACCCACTAAGATATCTCCTCCACCATCGATCATGAATTGATCGTAATTGCGCTGTTTCAGCACTTTAGCGGCTTGATCGATTCCGTACCCTTTCGCGATCCCGCCCAGACCGAGTTCCATGCCCTTTTTTTTCAAAAAGGCGCTGCGGGTTGGTTGCCGAAGCTCAAGGTCACGGTAGTTTACTAATGTGAGTGCTGTCTCAATGGAGGTCGGCGATGGCAGTTTCGGGTGATGAGACTTAAACGACCAGATACCCCGGAATGCAGCCCAAGTTGGATCGAATGCTCCTTGGCTTCTTGTCGCGAGTGTATGTGCCGTCTGGAGCACCTCAAAAGTCATGGGCGAAACGAGCACTCGCGCTTGGCCTGCGCTTTGATTGATTCG
>JBMYRY010000488.1:0-2893 GCA_049602795.1 Bradymonadia bacterium | reverse complement strand
CGAACTGGCTTCAGCAATCGAACAATTGGCGTTTCAGTCAACCGGTTTAGAGCAGGTTGACCTGTACTCGGAGTTGGCTCGAATCAATTTGGAGCACCTTGGTCGAAGAGAAGCTGCTCATACCGCGGTGTTGCGAGCGCTTGAGCTTGATGGTGACGATCCGATGGTTTTGCGGATGCTGATCAAGACGCAACAGGCTCTCGGTGATTCGAAGGGCGCGTTAGCGAGTTATATTCGTCTTCATGAAATTTATAAAGTGGAGGGCTTCGATGAGGCGCCCGCGCCGTTTAAACTCGCCATTGGCGAATTATGCGAAGTGTGTGGTCACGATAGCGAGGCGTTGACATGGTTTCAAGATGCTGTGACTGCGGATCCGGATTGCATTGAAGCATACGAACGACTGCAGGACCTAAAGTTGAGGCAGGATGGACTTGAGTCGGCACTTACGCTTCTAGAGGGGTATCTGTCGAAGATTCGGAAGCCGAGTACCGAACACTTCCTCCGGCTTCGGATCGGGCGGTTGGCATGGCGAGAGCTACGCCAGGCTGAACGTTCATTTGAACTGTTGAAACCGCTCTTAGTAACAGAGCCGCCAGACGAAGAAGTGGTGAGCTTGATGCTAGAGATGGCGACGGTCTTGGAGGACTGGCCGCAGGTAAGTCGGTTGCTTGAACAGAGACTCAATTGTGTAAGTCAGGAGCAACGCCCTGAAGTCTTACTTCATTTGGCTAAGCTGTCTCTAAACGAACTAGATGAGGCGAATCAGGCCAGGCAGTTTGCTCAAGCGGCCGTGAGCGAAGCACCTGGATTTGTTCCTGGTTTGGTGATGTTGAGTGAGTTGGCATTTGAACGACACGACTGGACAGAAGTTGAAATGATGATTCAGCGTTTGAGCGAAGTGGAACGGTACACGCTCACAGCTGAAGACTTATTTCGTCGAGCGGTTGCGGCGTTACACTGTGGCTCTGCTGGACGCGCGGTTTCGAGTTTGCGGATTGTCGAAATGATGGGCGCTTATTTTCCAGGCATGTGGGGTGCTTTTGTTGAGGGGTATCTGCAGATGGCGGATTACGGACCGGTGCCTCGACTCGTTGAGAAAATGCTGGATGAAGAGGCTGATGCACCCGGCACCGCAGGATTAGTGCGACGGTGTACGCTGATTGAGTCGGTAGCTTTACCGAGTACCTTGTTGGAGCGAATCGAATCGCTCGGTCTATTGCCAGAGCCATCCAGTTCATCAGATTATACACCACCGATTGTAGACGCATTTGCCGAAACTCGTGGACTTGATGAGGCGCTGGTTGCCGAAATAGACGCGTCATTTGACGCGGCGCCAACCGTTGTGCCCGACGAGCGGTTTATTACTGGGGAATTTGCGTCCTGGGTACCGACGAAGGATGACCTCGAGGACCCCGGTCTTGCAAAGACAGGATCTTTGAATGCAGAAGTCGTGGGCGATCTGGTGGACACTGATGAGGTACTCGCGAGTACGTCTCCTACGCATTTGCCCCAAGTGTCAGACCTCGTAACACTCTCCGATTCGGCAACTCTGGCACCAGAAACGAGCAAAGTCGATGCACTTGCATCGACTCAGAACATTGCCGAGACGGACCTTCGACAGACGCAATCGTCAATTTCGGACACGCCGGTATCGGCACCTGCGAATGCTCAAGATGAAGCCTTTTTGGAATTCGTTCGGAAAATGCCAAGTGAACAGGAGTTGAGTGCGCCAGATTCCCAAGAGTCGGCACTGATTGACAGCATCGACGCTGCGGGTAGTGATGACGAAAAATCACAATTGTTTCTGCAACTCGCTGAACTACGGCGTGACCGACTGTTTCAGCCAGAGGCTGCCTTAGATGCATTCTGGTCCGCCATTGAGCTAGCGAATCCATCCTCCGAGGTATGGAAAGAGTCTGTCGAAGCACTTGAAGATATCCATACGTTGGATGGAAATTGGACTGAACTGCTGAAACTCTTGGAACTGAGAATCGAAGCGGGTCAAGAAGATGAATTTGAGTTGCAGTTGATCAAAGCTGCGACACTGCGTAGTGCAGGTCGCTTGGAAGACGCTGCCGAAGCGGCCACGCAGGCATTAGAACTTGGCGAACGAGCAATTGAGTTGTTGGTTGATGTCTTGGAGCGGCAGGAGAAATTTGTGATTGCTGCCGAGCGTTTGATCGAGGGTGCAGATGTGCTCGGTGGCGTGGTAGGCGACGATTATCGGTTAAGAGCTGCTGAAATGTTGAGAGATGAAAAACCCGAAGAAGCGCTTGAGCAGTTGGGATTGATTACGAACCGGGATGTCTTATCTGATGCGCTTGAATTGCAGTTAGCGTTGGCGGAACAACAACATGTCGTCGAGTTGTTGCCTGAGTTGTATGAGCGGATGGCTAGCACTTTGCCTGAGTCAGCCGCGGGGAAGATTCGAGCAAGTCAGTACTTTATTTCCGCCGCAACGGTTTGCCGTGAAAATTTAAGCGATAACGAACGAGCGGTTGCGTATTTACAAGAAGCATTGGATCTGTGGGCGGATAATGTAGACGCCCTTGGTTTACTGCGCGACGTTCAAACAGCTTTAGGTGATTATTTGGGGGTAGCCGATTGTTTACGTCGAGAAATAGAGTTGAGTCTACCGGGACCCTTTCGCGGTCAACTCAAGCGGGAACTCGCTAAGATTCTGCATGATGAACTTTCCGAAGTGGACGCGAGCCGGACCTTGGCGGCAGAAGCCCTTGAAGAGGTGGTGTCGGAAGAAGACAAGTTGTCTATTTCTCGGTTACTCGCACGTATCGATGGTGATGTGTCCACCGTGTTAACAAGTGAAACGGTCGTGCAAGCGTTGAGTAAGACTGAGGAGTTTGCCGCTGCGTCAGAGTCGGTGTCGGCACGA
>JBMYRY010000487.1:0-2899 GCA_049602795.1 Bradymonadia bacterium | reverse complement strand
AAAGGTTTCTCCAACTTGAAAACAACGGTAATCATCGGGTGCGGAGGTATCGGGCAAGTAGGGTTCTGCCGCCTTTGCGATAAAGTCTGGGCTACCAAGCTCAGCGAGACGCTCTTCTACCGAGAGTGCATTTCGTGCTGCCTCAGTTTCCGACGCAATACCTTCAGGCGCCCCGTTATCTACCCACTCTTTAAACGTAGCAATCTGACCAACATTCATCACTCGTTCATCTTGGTAATGCCGGCAATCAGGATCGGGCATCCAAGGTGGCATACTGCCTGACTCCATTGAGTTAAGAGCAACGGCTGCAATCTCACTCACGGACTCAAATGAGTCGAGGGTAAAGGGCGTGCCCCCACCTTCTACGTGACAACCTTGGCAGTTCTGCTCAACGATCGCTTTGACCTCACCATGCCATGTCGGTCCATCATAGGACGACTCCGTGTCCATTGCTGTTGAATCACTTGCATCATCGCATCCAAGGACGCACGCAGCGGCAATCGCCATCAACCACACTCTTCTCATCATTTTCCCTCAATATATTGTTCGAACAGGGTCCCATCCACTGTTACCCATTGGTTTCCATGGTACTGGCTTGCATTTAAAACACAAATAGTTCAATTGACCTATTAAAAAGAGTATAGGTGTTTAAGTCAATTGAAAATCAATTCAGTGGAGCTGCCAAAAATGTCGAGAAAGCCCGGACGACCACCCAACAAAGACGGACCAGTCATTACCCGGCAAATGCTCTTGGAAACTGCCGCCAGACTCTTCGGGCAAGACGGCTTTGAGGGGTGCTCACTCAGAGCCATTGCAAGCGAGGCAAACGTAAGCCTTTCGACGCTCCAACATTATTTCAAAACCAAGACGGTCCTGTGGAAAGCCATTATTGACGAGCTCGTTGTGCCTAATATGCAGCGGCGTGTTGTGACACCTCATCAAGATAATGAATCGCATTTGGGCGCCGCAATTGCTATGCGCTTAGCCGCGGTGGTATCTAGGCCTGGACTATCCGGTAAATTGCTCACCGATTCATCGGAAGCCGGTAAAGAGCGCCTCGCCTATCTCGCTAATGCCACGGCATCGATCCGAGCATCAGATCGCGCATTACTCGAATCACTTAAGGAGACGGGCATCATTAGGTCTGTGGACATCGATGCAGTGATAGCCGTGATCGGAATTGCAATTTCCACATTGTCTTCGGCTAAAGAGGCAGTTCGGACGCTGGTCGGACCAGACCTGGACAATGCCGCGGAACGAGAGAAAATGGTCAGCGCTATTACGGACCTGCTCGTCAATGGTCTACGCCCTCGCGATTCGTAGCCACGATTCGCACTCTTTGAACCACGAAACCGAATGCTTCCAGGATACAAAGCGTTCAAGAGAGGATTCATCCCCCTCTGAGCATTGAGGGCATGTCATAGAGGTTTGCACCAGCCGTGTCGACGCGGAGGGCCTGTAACAACCCACTATAGATATGTTTTTCATTCATGTGCGCGCCGGGTGTCGGCGCACCAGTGTTTGGATCAAATCCGAAGGTCAACCCAGTGTTTGGATCTACCCCGCCCAAGACACGTCCACCATTGACGAGTGGCGAGAGCACGGCAACGCCATTATTGAGGTCATGACCGGTTCCAAACTCGCTTGCGCCCGTGGGACGACGACGAGAGCGTCCGAACTCTGTTGGGATATAAATCATTGTACGGTCCCAAAGGCTCTGACCGTTGGCATACTCTTCATTCTTAAGTAAGTCGATCAAACCATCGGCAGTCCACAATAAGCGGTCCCACATGAGCGCCTGAACAGATCGATGTGCCTGGTGGCTGAAATCGAACGCGATGGGCGGATTTCGAATGGTGCCCTCCGGCAACCCGTCTGGAGCCGTCTCACCGATCGATGCGTAATTGATCTCAAATCCGTCTGCAACCGTGACATCAAATGAAGGTCCGAGGGTAACCGCGCAGGAGAGACGGTATTTGATGAGCAAGAACGCCATCGCTGCTTGTGCTTGCAACGGATCATCGGCGAAATCAGGAAACTTCTCACGTACCATGGCGCCGAACGGCGACTCTTGTAAACCGAAGAGATCGAGTGGATATCGTTCTGAATTTGGAACAAACATGAGCTTCTTGATCAATTCAGCAGACTCGAATGCATCTTGGGAGTTCCCTCTCAGATGCTGCCAATGCTTTAATCGATTACTATCTCCGAAGACTCTAGAGAACCGAGAGTTTGTATCGAGCTGCTGATTTCGCAGCGCTCGCGCCTTGTGCACCAACGATTTTCGCGGTGCCCCTGGAACCCCTGCCGAACCGTCAAGCGACAAGGGCCAAAGAATTGGATTGGCTACCGTCTCGCCATAGGCATAGGACGGTAAGGAATTGTCCGTACCTCGCTGAGAAAATCCTACTCCGGGCAAGAGATGGACATTGGGCAATGCAAAGTTATGTCCGTAGTAGTTCGAAACAGCCTCTTGTAACGTTCGTCCACGCCAGGCTTCATTCCCATTGACTGCCCTCTTCTGAGCCACCGTATGGTTTACGCTGGTCCCCGTGAGAGTCGACACCATCAGATCGCTTTTGTGTTTATTGACGAATTCCGATTGTCTAGACCTAACGGCCATCGGAATTGGTCCCAACTCTCGGATGCGCTGATCTACGGCTCGAAAATCAGTGCCCTCGATGGTCGTGACTTTATCATCAGGAAAGCAATTAAGATTGTCTGGGTCCGCTGTTTCGCTACGACGAATCGCCATGAAGGAATCGATAATCGAAGCACCGCCAGAGCCACCAAGCACAATCAAGAAGTACGGCTCATCAGGCGCACTTGCTAACGCAGGTAAACTGAATGCACCTGTTCCCACAAGGGAACCAGCTGCCATCGCTTGTCCCATTCGTCC
>JBMYRY010000486.1:0-2900 GCA_049602795.1 Bradymonadia bacterium | reverse complement strand
GCCCTTTTTCCCGGTAACGTAGGCAAACGCTAACACACGATGAGAAGGCGTGGCAACTTGAGGTAGGCGGGTCGAAGACCCTTCATCGGAGACCTGGACTACAGGCGACGACCCTTGCGCGTTTCAAGCACGTAGTCGACGAGTGCACCTTCTCGAAAGTTCATCTTCACGCGGCCGTCTTCTCGCTCAACGAGTACGTTTTGTCCCGTCTCTTTGCTAATTGCTTTCGCGTCTTCAACGGCTTCGATGCGACCGTCAATGACCTTTTCTTCACTACGAGTGACGACACGATAGAGAGTAGTTTCTACTTCCATCTCTTCTTCATCATCACCAATCATCTCGTCGTTTTCGACGTATTGTTCTGTTGCAGTCAACTCTTCGTTTTGGCCGTTTTCTTCCACCATCTATCTACTCCCTGCGTTAGCATTCGGACGAGCATCGTCCTGATTTCGAAGAGGCTTCCTATCACACTCTTCGGTCTGGGATCAAATACGACCGCCTCTATTCTCGAAAAAACTCGTGTATTTTCTGTATTTGGCTCCAGAATCCCCAAATTTTACAAATAAAGCGCCCGAGATGGTTTCCATTCTCCGTAAGATGCGCATCCAGTCAAAATCGTCAAATTAGAACATATCATGACCTCTCCTTCATGATGCGTGTGCCCACATAAGACATCAAAATGCACGCTTGGGTTTCGGGTGGCCTCCTCTCGCAAAACCAAACCGACCGCCACGCTTGTAAAATGAGGTGTCCAGTCGTTGACTGCATTGGAGCCCTGATACCAACAAGCCTCGGCAAACGGCGGTACGTGAGTCAATATCGTGACCCGTCGTGCCCCTTTTGACAAAACGTCCCGAAGCTTACTCCTCAAGCGTGCAGCGGCGGAATCTCCAAGACTCTGAAGGCGCTTGAATAGAGCATGACGATCAAGACCCTTAAGTTCATCAATGTTCCGGTAATCATTAAGGCTAATGTCGGAAGCGAGAAAATCTCCAGCCCTACCGTCTGCCCAACCATCCTCGCCAATCAAATAGCATCCTGATGTATACTCAATGGGTTGTTGAAATGTCAGATAGTGAAGATATTCGTCTTCGCTCCAATCTTCTCTCGTTTTGCGTTGAGTTGCCTGAATGCTACCGCCATAGGCATCATGGTTTCCCAAGACAAACCAAACAGGCACCTCCTGGTCACGCACCTGCTGTAGAAAAGATGGCAGCGTATCGAATTCAGCGATATCCCCAGTAATGACCACGCCGTCACCCGAAAAATCACGAATCTGCGTGAGCCAATGGTCCAAGTCGACTGCCGCTAAATGGTCTAAATGGGGATCAGTGACCCAAAGTACATGCACACCGCTCATCCTTAGTCAGTCGCAGCCCTAAGTGTACCATCGAGCTCACCGAACTGTCTCAGAAATTAGTCCGTGCATCGCTCAACCACAGGATTACAGACAACAAATGAGAAATTAACCTTTACGCCAGTTAAGACTTTCACCAAACTGCCGGTACGTTAACCTCGAAATCTAGGAAAAATCATGAGTACCCCATTCGTGGTAATGAAGTTTGGCGGCACAAGTGTGGCGTCAGGTGAGCGCTGGCGGACTATCAAGACACTCGCTGTCCAGACACTCAATTCAGGCGAATCGCCAGTAATTGTCTGCTCGGCCATATCCGGCGTCAGTAACTTACTCGAAAAACTAGGTCAGGCAGCCCTTCGCAAAGAACACCCCACGATTCTCCGACAGATTCGGCAAAAACATCTAGATTTGATGGCAGAGCTTTCGCTGGATACTTCATGGCTCGACGACGCAATGCAACCGCTCAGTCAGTTGAGTGAAGGGATTGCGCTTGTGGGTGAAATCTCTCCCAGAATTCAGGCGCGAATTATGTCTGCAGGAGAATTGCTCTCCACAAAGATTGGGCAATCCTACTTCGAGAGCGAACAACTTAACAGCCAACGCATTGACATCAGACGACATCTCATCTCCGAGGATGGAGAAGGCGCAGCTCATTGGCTGAGTGCCGTATGCAATGATTCGCCTGATCTAGAATTGATTGCAGCACTCCGAAGTGAGCAAATTACAATCACCCAGGGATTCATCGCCCGCAGTCGTGAGGGAGACACGGTGCTGTTGGGAAGAGGTGGCTCAGATACCTCCGCAGCATTGATCGCCGCTCGGATCAATGCGGTACGATGTGAGATTTGGACCGATGTACCCGGCGTTTACACAGCAAACCCAAGAGAGATCCCCGAAGCTCGATTAATTAACGCTCTCGACTACGACGAAGCTCAAGAAATCGCCTCTGCTGGTGCAGCGGTATTACACCCACGATGTATAGAGCCTGTGAAGAAACAAGGTATCCCCCTCCACATCAGATGCACACCTCATCCAGATGCACAGCACACAATCATCAGTGGTCACGCGCCAGAAACCGCGGCAGTCAAAGTCATCAGCGCCAGACGAAATGTCGGACTAATTTCCATGACTACGTTGGGAATGTGGCAGCAATCAGGTTTCTTAGCGGATGTGTTTGCATGCTTCAAAGAGCATGGCGTAAGCGTCGATCTAGTGAGCACCTCGGAAACAAACATTACGGCCTCTATTGAACCTGCAAAGCACTTTAAATCTCAGCAGGACATAAAGAAATTATGTGACTCCCTCGAACACCTCTGTCATGTGCAGTACATCCCCGATTGTGTCGCCATCAGTCTCGTAGGTCGGCAAATTCGAGCCATCATCCACCGACTTGGACCAGCTTTCGAGGTATTCGAGTCCGAAAAAATTCTATTGATTAGTCAAGCAGCGAGTGACCTGAATCTCACCTTCGTCGTTGAATCCGCACAAGCCGACCGGTTGGTTCAAAAACTCCACGTGCTTCTCTTTGGTGACCACGCAGATG
>JBMYRY010000485.1:0-2901 GCA_049602795.1 Bradymonadia bacterium | reverse complement strand
GGTAAGCGTGAACGAAGGTACCATTCCGGTGCGAAGTAATTATCAGCTCGTGCTGAATCGAATCCCCGGCGCAGTTCAGTGTAGTGAGGATCAATACGAAGTACCGCAAGACAACAATGTAGCAGCAAGAGCGTCGGAGTTAGGGGCTGGTGTGTATCAGAACCTATCCATCTGTGGTGCTGATTCGGACACCGACTGGTTTAAGTTTGAGTTGACTGAAGAGACGACGATTGATGTGTCTTTAGATTTTGATTATCGCCAGGGGAACTTAGACTTGCTGGTTTACTATCAGCCTCCAATCGAAGCTGATGGGACAATTCGGTTGGATGTTGAACCTGAAAATGCATTCCAAGGGCGCATCGACAACGTCGCGGCTCAGAGTAATGGAGAACGCGTGGTGTTGGAGAATAGTATTCCGGGTCAGTACTACGTGCGGGTCAAAGGCACGAATCGCCCAACCGTTGGCTATGACCTTAGTCTTGTGCTCACAGAGCGGGTTTATCAGTGTGAACCAATTGACGATACGGAACTACTTCAAAATGCTGAGAATCTTGGGCAAACGGCGCCGGTCGTTCGGGATGAAGATTATCTATGCTATCGTCCCTTTCCTGGTGACGGTGCAAGCTATCAATTACCAGTACCTCCCAATTCTAGACGAACGATTTCAACGCATATCAATCCAGACCGAGGTAAGCTGTACATTAACCTGCTCGACGCGGATGGAATGATGTTGACGAACACCCAGGAGTTCGTCGTGACCGAGTCTGGCACGCACTGTGTTGAGATTGATGATCGAGCCGAGTTTAGTTTCTATTATGTTCAGGTTTTGCCGTGGAGCATTAGCACCGCGAATGAAAGGCTGGATTTTGAATTAAAGATCGGGGACACTGATAACTGTGGTGATGTAACACCGCTGTATGATGTGCCTTATGGTGCAAACGTACGTTACTAGCGCCAGGCACTGTCAAAGGGGGAGACATGCGCGTATTGAGAGGCTTATTGACCCTAGCCATTGTGTTTTTTGCTAGCCAAAGTCTAGCGGAAAAGATGGTTGTTCATACTTTCGCCGGTGGTGGGGGGAAGAGTTCAAACGGTCAAATGTCACACTTCTCGGCCGTGGGCATTGGGATGGCCGTAGGTACCGCTACGGGTGGTGGTATTCAAGCACATCACGGGTTCCTCGCTGGGGCGCAGGTTTTCTCAGATAGCGATATTGTGCCTCCGGAATTTGATCCGCAACCTCAGAACTTGAGGTTTGCCGTACGCCCAGGCGATTGTCTCGCTGAGGTTGTCTTTCCTCAATACACAGCCACCGACGACCGGGACCTCAACCCAACAATCACCGTGACCATCGTGGATCCTCTTACCGACATCAACCCAGCCGGAGAGACAATATTACTTCCCCCTGGCAGCTATGATGTTGTGTTATCGGTTAAAGACAGACAGCAGAATGAAACGCGTGCAGCCATTCGGGTAGATGTGGTGGATGAAAGTGCACCGGTGATTGCTCCGATTCCCAATCCAACGCCAAATGATGCGGCAGCCATCGAAGCGTCATCACCCACGGGTACACCTGTAGCTCTGGACATCCAATGTCAGGATGCGTGCGATGCTGAACCGGTCGTGTTGGACGTTCCGGCAAAGTTTGATTTGGGTAATACTGATGTAGCGCTTACGTGTCGGGACCGATCTGGAAATGAGCGTACGGAGAATATTACAGTTCGAATTAAGGACACAACAGCGCCGCAGGTCGTTGGTGACCTCCCAGCCTCGTTCGATGTTCTGTGTAACAACGCCGGTGGTGCTTTGATTCAGGTACCGTTCGTCATTTTCTCGGACAATTCGACTCGTCCGAGTGATATCGCCGTCGGATTAGTGGTTGATCCAGGCACAGCTGATGAGCAGAATTTCGATCAGGTACCGAACACGATTACGTTACTGGCTGGTGAGCACACGTTGAGATACGTGGCGACGGATGCCCAGAACAACGTCGCTGTGGCGGACCTCGTCGTCACCGTGAAGGATGAGACTGCACCACGAATCGAAGTGGCGGGTGTACCCGATAATGGTTGGTTTAATTTGAATGACGCGCAGTTCCAATTCACAGTGCGAGACGACTGCGGTTCTACTGACCAGTTGGATGTTTCGGTTGTACCGGTGCCTGATACGATGGTGATCGATAACGATACCTATACCGTGAGTTACAACAGCGATGGCATTTACAATCTTCAAATCGCGGTGACCGACTTGGGTAATAATACGGCTCGAGATAATTCTGTTAGTTTTGGTGTAGACCGTACGCTTCCTGAGCATGTCTTCATCGCACCGACCGCAACAGTAGACGGGCAGTCGGAAGAAACCTTTTCGTTCTATGGGATGGGTGAGCAGGTTGCGATGACGTTTGCTGGGAGGGATTCAGGGGCTCAGGCATCTGGTATTGCTGCCGCGAATGTTGTGCTGCCGGCTACGAATCTAGGTCTATTGGAATTTGCAGCTGTTGGCAACGGTCGACCTCTTCAAGGGGACGGCGAGGTTGATAATCTGCGATGTACGAGTCAGCAAGTCATTAATGGTGTACCAGTCTGCGTCGACGGTAAGGTGAATATGAAGCTCTTGCCACCAGGCAAAGTGGACATGCAATTTGAGTTGATTGACTTTGCGGGCAACACCGCCTACCAGAACGTGAGTTTCATCAACGGTAATCTTGGGGCAGCGATTCGACGAGTTGAGCAGCGCCTTCAGGGTGTGCTTGCGCCGTGCCCAACATGCCCTGTCTTGGCTGAGGGACCGGAAGTCGTTCAACTGGGGCTCGCCATTAACAAGCTGACCAAAGCAACCTGTGCCGAGAATGTCGAATGTCTTGGTACCTCCGTGATTGCGGAATCCGACTATAAGTCACTC
>JBMYRY010000484.1:0-2903 GCA_049602795.1 Bradymonadia bacterium | reverse complement strand
AGAAGCAAAGCAGGATGAGTGTCAGTACGTGAGGCATGGATCTCTCCCACTGTCGAAGCCGGGCAGGGTCGGTAAAGGGAATTGAATGGGAAATAACGGGTTGACCGGGAGCGTGATCGGTGTACCGAAGGGAAAGAAATCGCCGGTTATCAATTGATTACACATGCTTTCGAAGCGAAGAACATCTTGAGTTTCAACCGGAACGGTGCCGATGAGTTCGATGATCCAGTCAAAAATTTGATTAACTGGACAGGACGCTTCACAGAACGTACGGCGCGCGGTTTGATTACATCGATCAACCAACGCGTGTATGGCTTCAATCGACATGCCACCCGTTAGCAGCAAGCCGGCGTCTACGGTACATTGGGGGAAGGCGTCTCCGAGGTTCTTCCGAGACATACAGCCATCTACAAAACCATCGCAGATTTGGTTCTGCCATCTCACGAGTCGTTCGCCATCACCGTTGGCACATGCGAGCATCTGCGAGAATAGGTGACAGACGCCCACGGCTTGAATGGGACCTAGGGGCGAATGGTGCCCGAGTAGACTGCCCCACGCACGGCCAAGTGCTGCACCGAAGCACGAGATTGCCTCGATGTCACCGCCCGCATCAGTCAGTTCACAAAAACCACTCTGTTCGTTACAAAAAGTGTGACTGCCAATAATACCACTTTCAATGTTGATGTTGGGTAAGCCATTGACCATGACGTCACAACTCACACAGCCTTCCGCATCATTTGATGCTTTTGCTTGAAGGCAGAACATCATGTCGTCCGCGTAGGTTTGAAACGCTGAGTTTGAACTACATAGGGCGTATTCGGGAGGGAAGTCTTCAGGGAAATCACTGCTTTGAGCGCCATTCGCAAGACCCTTGATGCCTGAACAGATTTGAAAATATCCGGCTAATCTGTTTTTTGAACAGTCGCTGCAGTCGGTGAAGCACTGACCAAGACGTTGGTAAATGCCGCAGGCGTCGGCGGCGACCTGAGAGCTATTGGGACGTGGCGTGTCGCGGCCAATCGCACCGCAGGTGCTCTCACCTTTACAATATGCCGGTAATTCTCGAATGAGTTCGTCGACGAATGCATTTGAACGAGGGCGTCGGGCCGTTGGGCAGACCATTTGACAACTCGAAAATGCGCCGTCGAATGAGATGTTGCGTCGATTCCGGCACTTAAGAGAGCATTGCCTTCCGCACAGTTGTTCTTCACACAGACCGCCTGAGGGATGGCCAATACAATCGCAATCATCCGCACATTCGTTAACGACGCCTGACGGTCCGCATTCTGTCGTGTTCGGTTCGCAGGGGCATTCAGCAGGGGTACCACCACCTTGATCACAAGGCATTGCCCGCGAGCATAAGGTCACACCCATCCCGGCGTTTGCAGGGTCGGCACAGAATTCTTCAAACGTCGGACAGCCCGGAGAACTGCATTGACCGCCATCTTCACTCACTTCGGGATAGCCGAGCAGTGTCGGGTCGTCACCACAGATGCCCTCATCAGTACCGATGTTGAGAGCGCAGCGCTGCATATCTTCAGGCGACGCACAGTCTTGCGGACATCGTTCACATTCTCCTGCTTCGATTGCGCATTGGTTGTCCCCACACGTTTGGGCATTGGCAGCGGCGAAGACGAACATCGAAGTCAGTATGAAAAGCCCCTTCAGGAAGGAGGCGCTGTTATTTTTCTGCAGACGTGGTGGCATAAGCCATTGGTCGCTTAACACGTTATTGAAACCTTTCATCTTTCTCACGGTAATTCTTTTCTGAAGGCGCAGCAAGTCCAGATGATTTGAAGCGTCTGAGATTACGGGTTGAGGCGCATCAATTTACACTCCTCAATTCGCGGGTCGTCTTTACTCTGGGAGTGATTGCAGAGGTGGTCAGGCGCTGTGCTCGACGAGAAAGGGTACGCGCGTATGCGGTTTGCTTTGACTGAAAATAGACCTGCTGAGTATACTTCCGACCTCCTGTTCCGAGAGGAACTGGAGAGACTCAATGTGTAGGGCATTTTGTCTCATAACGGAGTTCAGTAATCGTACTTCATCTCGTTCAGTGTCATTGAGAAAGAACTGAGGAAAGGGGATAGGCGTGTCGAAACAGTTGTTCTTGGCTACATTCTTCGCTGGATTAGCCTGGTTTGGAACAGGGGGCGCAAAGCCTGTCGCTCCCCAAGCATTCTGCGCTCATTACCCCGACGCGCCTGTATGCACAAACGGCTTTGCGAATTGCGAGACCTGTCATACGACGCCGCCGGCCCGGAATGTATACGGCGAAAGTCTCGCCATTCATTTATTGCTCACCGCACCATTACCGCATACCGACGAAGTGTTCTTGGCCGCCTTGCCAACCAGCTTGGAGGCGATCTCTGAGTTCGATGCTGATCTCGATGGATATTCGAATGAAGAAGAATTACTGGCGGGGGCAGATCCATCGAATGCTGAGAGCACACCGACGGAAGAACGATGCGAAGATGACATCAAGAGGAACGCTGAGCACCCTGCAAACGGTTGGAATGTGTGCGGGTACGATCTGCTTTACACCTACAAGAAAGTGCTGCTCGATTTTTGTGGTCGCTCACCCACCTACGATGAGATTACTGAGTTTCGCATGTTAAGCGATGGTCAAAGTGAGCGTATTGATGAGATTTTCGATGCGTGTCTCATGTCCAACTTTTGGCGAGGCAAAGATGGCGTTGTTTGGCATTTAGCGAACGACAAGATTCGACCAGCGGCTTCTATCAAGAGTGGTGATGACGGCGGTCCAATTCCTTTGGGGGATTACGATCAGGACTACAATCTGTTTGTCTACGCCAATACGGGAGACCGGGATGTGCGAGAGCTCCTCACCGCTCAGTATTTTGTGGACCGAATTGTGAATGAGGATGGGAGTCCTGATCGAT
>JBMYRY010000483.1:0-2914 GCA_049602795.1 Bradymonadia bacterium | reverse complement strand
CGTGCACTTTCCGCCATTGAGACTTGCGCCGCCTCATTTGCCAGCAGAAAATCGCCAATCCCAAGATGTAGGGGGAGGTCGCTGAGTTGGAGACCGTAATCGGTCAGCTCGGCAATACTTCTCGCCGGCGGCAAACCTGAAAACATCCATCCAGAATCAATCTTGATGAGCTCACCTTTTAGAACCTGTTTGGTGTTGCTGCGTATCCCTACGTGGAGAATGAGGTTGGTGATGTCCGAGAATAGTCGGCGATTGAATGGGGCTACAAAAGGTTCCAGGACCCAGAGAGACTCCTGAAGTTTGTGCAGGTCCGTGAGCCCCATGAATCGACAGAACTTATCTGAAGCAGCTTTCGCAACGCCTGCATCGTTCCAAAAAATATGGAAAGGGGCGAAATGACCAATGTTATGAAGCTCGAGTCGGATTGGCTCTTCCAACATTACTTGGTCTTATACTGAACGATCATGCGTTTGCACGGTAATGGATGAGAGTCATCTGCTTGATGTGTGATCGAGATCACCGTATTGAAGTGAGTTGCCAACCCGTCAAAAAGACCTTCCACAAATGGGAGTAGCCCCTCTCGTTTTGAGTAGTAATCCACCTGAATACGGTCATCGCCAATATCGATCACTCGAAATGACGGTGGTTGATAATCGGGAAAGGTTGTTCGAATGCGTTGGTGCATATGATCTAGGTTCTTAACAAAGTCAACGAAGCTAATCCCGGTATTGCTCATCAAGCTTGCATAGTGTTCGGTTGCTACATCAGAAACCCAGTATTTGCCAAAAGTTTGCAAAACCGTCTCGGCATCTAGTTGGAGGACCTCCACCGCAGCACCGACTAAATTGTAGGTAACCTCATCGTCGTATGTCTGCATTGCCACGAATGACTCTGGCGCATCGGCCTTTGTATGAATTTGCTTCCAGGCTTCTTCGCCAAACGCAGACCGAACAAGACCTCGGACGGCATCATTGACCATTCCATACATTGAACCCCCTCCTTATTTTAATCCCTGACGTAACAAAAATCCCGCTCTCCATTACGAATTTAGTCCCCACGAGAGAATAGCTAACGAAAGATTATCTCTTGGGTCAAGTTGATTCGGGTTGTCCGTTCGCCAAAGCGCCGTAGGTTTGGCATCTGATGAATGGTGTCATCGGCACGAATGCTGCTGGAGAGTTAGGCGTCTTCAAAATACCTATATTCGTTAGCGTGGGTCACAGATCATGCCGATAGGACATGGTTCTGAAGTGGGCTTGCATTCGCCGCGATCACACTCAAATGCCGGCTTACAGTCGTCATCGGTATTGCAGGTGGTCGGGCATCGCGGTGTAAGTTGTTCACGTTGACCATTACATTGGGCGTCAAGATACGCGAGACAGATTTGAGCCACAGTATCACTGGTGCATCCGCTATCATCGGGTACTGACACCGAGGCACATTCATTCGCCTGACACACAACATCTAGGCGGTTACCCTGACAGGTGGCTGCATCTACGCATTCCGCTGCGCGTTGATACGACTCGGGACAATCCCTGGGTACCGCGCAGCAATCACCTTGAGCACAGCAGACTCCATTACTACAGTACCCGGATTGGCAGTCGCTGTTTTCGTCGCATTCGGCGCCATTCGCTCGGTCAGGTTGACATGTTGACGCATCACAGTGCGCATTTGCCACACAGTCAGAATCCGAGTCGCAGGCAGACGCACACGTCGGTGCGGATTGTGACACGCTGTTGCCGCAGAACACCGGGAGATAGTCTCCACAAGCGTTTGCTTCTTGGCCATTACAGGCTCGGTCATCCGCTGTTTGGACGGTTTGACATACATAGTTCGTTGTACATACAGCCTGTCCGAACTCACCGTCGCAGCGACTAGGGTCGGTACACACTGCGGCTGTTGAATAGGCATTCGGACAATCGGTTGAGTTGCTACAACAGTCCCCGGCGGTACAACAAAAGCCATTTTGGCAATGACCACTTCGACAGTCCGCATTGTCCTGGCATGCTCGCCCTGCATCCTGGAGGGTAATGATTTCGCAGCGACCGTCTTTACATCGCGCACCTTGATCACATTGCTCACGACTCTCACATTCCGTTAAACAAGGTGGTGGACTCTGAGTGGTGTCCCCGTTGCATGTAACGGATTCGTACAAGCCGCAGAGATGGGCGACGGTATTATTGTCGCATACTGAGTCGTCATTGACTTCAACCGCCACACATTGAAAGTCCTCACACACAATATTTGTTCCGGTGCCTTCACAGAGGCTTGGGTTCGTACAGCGAAGTGGCGTACCGGGATATGCAGTACAGTCAACGGGCGTCTGACAGCATTCGCCACCGGTACAGCATATTCCATTTTGGCAGTTAGCACTTTGGCAGTCCGCATTTTGACTACAGGAGGTACCATTTGCAAGATTGAGATTTTGAATGCAAGAGCCGGCTTCGCAACGGAATCCGCTATCACACGGTATCTCCTCGGAGCAATTCGTCGCACACACTGGCGCTGATTGATTCACTGCACTATTGCACGATAGTGCCGGATATGGACCGCATTCATTGGCGATGGAGTCTCCGGTGCAGGCGCTATCGTCATCGATTAGAACTTCTGCGCAGACATGACTCATACAGACACTTTCCCGTCGAATACCATGACATTCTATAGGGGTGACGCATTCCGCAGGCTGGTCAAAGGTGCCGGCGCAATCAAGATTGCGATCGCAGCAAGTGCCAGAAGTGCAACAATATCCGTTGTTACAGTAGGCACTCACGCAATCAATATTTTGGCTACACTGTTGCCCATCGCCGAGTTTTGGGCTGCACTGATTCGCAATACAGTATTCGCTCTCTGCACAAGGCGTTTGGTCATCGCAGTTCACACACGCTGGGCAGTCACCACCACAATCCACACCAGT
>JBMYRY010000482.1:0-2932 GCA_049602795.1 Bradymonadia bacterium | reverse complement strand
GCCTGGTGGTCAGAGCAACAGATCATTTAAGCGGGACACATAAGGAAGCCAAGCTTTACATTTCCGCTGGATACGACGCGCACACATTAAACGAAATGCGAGCCCGAGCAGGTCTGATGAAGTTAGAAACGGGAGGTCGATGACACACGCATTGCCAATGGGTGGTAAAATTACACTCACGGGTTATTTAGCTGTGAGCGGTGATCATGATGAATCATGGGCGGCAGCCACAAAATCCATGACGCCAATCAAATGGACCTCTGGTGTAATGGGGTATCGTGGTGCATTCAAAGCATTGGAACATGTCTTGATCGCAACGACCAATGTTGAGTTCCAACAGATCTGTTCAGAACTCACTTCTCCATCGACCCAACACACCGCATCTGGACGAGTCTTACTCCTAGAGGACTCATCACCGGAGACGTGGTCAATCCAAATTGACCAATTCATCGCCCAAAGATTGTCGGTCATGCATCTCGCACACCTTCACCCAACAACAGCGTCCATCGCGGACCACATTTATTTCTCGTCCGCAGTTCAATCCTATTATGACCTTCTGCTCTTACCCCACGCGCCAACTTCACAACAAATTCGAAGCCGATTTCGTCTCTGGTCAACCCATCTACATCCCGACAGATACGAAATCCATCGCGCAGAGAATCCCCTCCTCGTGGAACGGATGTCTTGCGTCTATGACCGATTGTGTGAAGGGTATCGGGTACTTACGAATGAAAGATCTCGCGCTCTGCATGATTATTGGCATCGGCTAGGCGTATCAAACAATGCACGACAGTTACATGAATCAGCACTTATCAACGCACTTTGTCCACCCGACCAAGACCCTAATACAACCGCTCGAATCTTGACGGTCTTGTCGGACTACAGACTCGGTAGGTGGCGGGAAGCTGCCGGTACATTAAGAGACATAGGATCGGACGAGAAGCGAAACCGTCGCCTTTTAAAATTCATCAAATCTATCGAACAAATCGACGATTTCCTAAATCGAGACAGCGGAATTACTTCACTCAGTTGAACCAGTGTTGTATGTGCAGTTTGAAGAGACGAGAGTAGAAACGAGGTGTGGGTTGATTAGTCGAATAATATCGGGGCTCATTATGGCAGGTGGTGTCATCGCCGTTTTGTCATTCTGTCAAGCCAGTGTCATGCACGGTGTCGTTTCGGTGATCGCACTCATTGCTGCCTGGGAGTTCCACCATATGGCTCGCTCAGAAGACACCCTACCAAGTCGTTTGTTTTTCGTCCTCAGTGTCCTTGCCATTGGGCTACACCCCCTGATCAATTCGTTCACTCCGTGGCGATTAGACATTGTACTGCCAGTCGTTTTCCTACTCACCGCGGTGAGACATTTGGCTCAGCCGCTTCCGCTTAATGAAGCCGCTCCTCGACTTGCTCATGATGTTTTAGGACTGACATATCTTGGCTGTACCCTTCCATTTATCTTGCTCCTGCGAGGCATCAACGACGGCTCGGGACCCATTCAAACCTCTCAGGGCGGATGGATTTTACTCATGGTGATTGTGGTCACGGCGCTCTCGGACACCGGCGGTTATTTTGCAGGACGTTTCTTCGGCAAACGAAAGCTATACGAAGCTGTCAGCCCGAAGAAAACAATCGAAGGCGCCATCGGCGGATTTGTATGTGCGGTCGCTGGATGTTTTGCAATGCAAGCATCCATGAATGGGCTCTCGCAACTAACCACCGTAGATTGCATCGCAATTGGTAGCTTGGGCACAATTGCCTCAATTGTGGGAGACCTAGTGGAATCACTCATCAAACGCGGATATGGTGTAAAGGATTCAGGAACGATCATTCCGGGGCATGGTGGCGTACTTGATCGCATTGATGCGCTCTTGTTCAGTGCACCGGTTATTTTCTTCTATTGGGGAGCCTTTATCGCATGACAGGGTTGCTCGCATTTTTGGTGCTCATTGGGGTCTTGATTACCGTTCACGAATTTGGCCACTACATCGTGGCCAAGGCCTTCGGTGTGAAAGTCGAGGCTTTCTCTGTTGGTTTTGGCAGCCCGATTGTCCAATTCCAATGGGGCGAAACAGAGTACAAACTCTGCTGGATTCCGCTCGGTGGATACGTTCGAATGCTCGGACAACTCGACTACGAACTAGAGGATGGTGAGCACAAGGAGGTGGATTCTGCCGATATTGGACGTTCCATCACGGAGCAAACGCCCTTGGTACGGATTTTGATCTATTTAGCTGGTCCTGCCATGAACCTGATTCTACCCTTCTTCATTCTCACCCCGTTTATTGCTCTGTCAGAGAACTATCAAATGGTACCTGACAATACGATCGGGGCGGTCGATTCAAGTATGCCTGCGGGCAAGGCAGGGCTCGAACCCGGCGACCAAATTGTAGAAATCAACGATGTCCAGGTAGAACTCTTCTGGCAGATCCGTGAAGAAATCTCTAAATATAATGGGAACTCGGGACCGCTGCGACTCAAAGTTAAACGTTCAATGACCGGACAGGTCGACGCCGTTGACGTTCAACCACATCCACTGAAAATCACCCATCCCTTTCTCGGATACGAGATCACTCGGTACCAGATTGGATACCAACCTGCCTTTTTAGACGCATCGTTGGGATTTTTAAAGACCGACAACCCACTCTACGCCGTTGGATTACGAACCGGAGACCGAATCGCTGCGGTGAACGACATTGAAATCGAAAACATGGTGATGTTTCGGAGAGCCATTGAAACGCTTCAAACAGGTGATTTGGCTGTCATAGAAGCCCTGCGGACGGGTCCACCAATCGACACACGGTTTCCATTCATGCGAGAACAAAAGCGCGTGAAGTTACAACTGAAGGTGCAAGCGCCATTTACGCTCGAGAGTGCAGGTGTTGTCCATGCAAGTATCTGTGTCGAAGGCATCCGGGAAGATGGTCCTGCT
>JBMYRY010000481.1:0-2944 GCA_049602795.1 Bradymonadia bacterium | reverse complement strand
ACCCCTTCCACATCCGGAGTCAGTTGAAAGACGCAATCATACCATCGTAACGCTTCCTCAGGTGATGCCACTTGGTGGAGATAGTAATCAGCAATCTGATGCATCACCTTCGACAAGCTAAGCTCATCGGTGAGCCCGGAGAGTGTCGACGCCGTTCGCTCGACAAAGCCCTGCCCTAAGCCCGACGCTACTCTCGCCATCGCGGTAATCGAAGCCACATGTCGATACCCCGCTTGAGCCGTTGCCTCGAAGCCGTCAAACGCCCGAACGAGATCCTTAATCGGATATTCCCTCCAGAGCGCCGCCTGAAATCGACACTGAGCATCGGCGTCACTCCACGAATCCCATTTCGTCAACACCGGTTCCCACTCATCTGTCTTTTGCGCTAACCTTCCGATCTCCGCAACCATGACCTCCGAATGAATCGGCGACTCGCTCATAAGCAAACTCTCTAGAGCCTGTTTTGGCTGATCTAAATATTTCTCCAGGTAAGACGCTCGCTTAACCAAGAGTTCATCAAGATCACTTGGCGCCGTTAGGATCCACCGCTCCAGCGCTTCGACAGCCTGCTCCCAGGATGATTGCTCCTCATACCACCGCAAAAGAACATGTCGCGCAGTAGTCCCAACGAGAGGATCAATCTCCAAAGTCCGCAATGCGAATTCTGCATCTTCTGTAAGGTCTGGTTCATTAATCGCTAGCCGTGCCCAATCCAATTTCTGCTGAGCTACCATTGGTTGCGCTGTGCGAATCCGTTCGGTGACGTGTCTGAAGAGCGCATCATTAGAACTGTCAATCGCCAAAGCGTCCGCCGAAGCAAGTGCTTCGGCGTCGCTTGGCTCAATTTCTAGTACCATCAACCAACATTGCCGCGACAAGCTCGGCGACGCCTCACGTCCTAGGGTACGCAAATTAGCAAGTCTCCGAGGATCATCCTTACCCAATAAGTTGATGAGCTTCCATTGATGGTCACGTCTTACTGCACCAGTGGTGAGCGCGATAATACTCGAGAGTAAATCAACACGTTCAGGCGCTAATTGGATCAACCGCTTTAATTCTCTAACAGCCTTATTCTTATCTTCCAATTCACCAGTATATAGCGCTACCAGCTTCTCTCTAACCTCAAAAAGATCGTCGACTTCATATTGCAACAAGGCGGTCAATGATGATTCCAGAGTACGCCAACGCCCCGACTTCTCCGCTACATGAACCAAGAGTCGGAGCGCTTTTTCTCCGTAGCGACGAGCCTCAAACCACAATCGATCTACCGCGGTCTCCACCTCGCCCACCCGAAGGAGCGCATCGACCAGTCGACACACCTTACGCCAACGATCCGGAACATTCGCATCTGCGACCAAACGAGTCAGAGTTCCCGTCACGACCTTGTCCTGCCCGAGGTCCTCGCCTAGTCTTGCGATGGATTCCAAGGCATCGACCGTATAGACGCCTTCACGCTCCACACGGCGATAGGTATCTATGGCGCTCAACTTGTCGTCATTCAATTCATGCCATTCAGCAATCTGATGCAAAAGTACACTACGCGATTCCACATCCACGCTGTGGGACAGGGACAGTTTGAGAGCCCAAAGGTGTTCTTCGCTTCCCCGTACCGCAAGCACACTCATGCGGTTTGCGGTCTCCAAACTCTGATCACCCAGAGCCCTTGCCTCGCGAAGATGAGCAACCTGCTGTAGTTCCGTATTCGTTACATGGACCAACCATCTCGCGAGGGTCCGATGGAGTTCGACAGCATCTAGCCTCTCATTGTGCACTAAGAGGGTACTAGCCTGCTCAACGAGATAACCCCAAGCGTTGGTTTCTCGGGCAATCCGCTCCACCAGAGGCGCAACATGCGTCAATTTACCTCCGCTACGGACCAAACGAATTGACGCATCGATTGCACCTTCCGGATCGCTCAAATGTGAAGACCTCACCAATGCCAACTCCCGGCATAACTCCGAGGTTTCAAAGGAATTTGAGGTGTGTTCAAGCATTTCTTCGATGAGCCCAGCGAGTTGACCATAGGCACCAATGGTCCTTAGAGCACTAAATAAAGCTTTCTTATGCCGACGTTTTTCGGTGGCATCCAAACTCTGAACAAAACGCAAGCCCGTATCCAAATGAACGACAGCCTCGCTCACACACCGCAAACAAAACTCAAGATCCACTTCACCGCGCTGACGATCAAAGCGGGCCCTATGGAGGTCGAAACGAAGGCTCGAAACCGGCTCATCCAATAAACAATTCAACAACAGCGTTTGAGTCCGCTCGTTCTCAGGGTCGGTTTCGTATACCCATCTTGCGAGCTCAACATCATGACTAAAGCGCGTCGAGGCTGATTCAAGTAATCGCCGCACATCACGGTCAGGCTCGGGGTGATTCAAGAAATAACGCAACCCCTGTTTGACCTCTGCGCGTACGCTAGAATGATGAATAATCACAAGCCAGCTTGCATCAAGCACCTCATCGTTACTGATCAAACAGCGCGCCCATCGAAGCGCTTCGTTTACCCGCCCAGAGGCTGCGGCAAGCCGTTCCAGCCCTCCCAAAACCCAGGCTTCTCTCATCACTGAGGGTCTATTCTCGAGGCATCTGACACCGTACACAGCCAATGTGCCAAGGTCCCCCAGCGCATATGCCGCTCCACATGCCAACACCAGTGCGTCCAGATGCTCCTCTTGCGTTTGGAGCACCTGTTGGGCGAGTTGTAAACAGCGCTCATATTCTTCCGCAGCGAGCCAAGACTCGGCGGATTCAAGCAGGGCCTCCGGTTCACCGTTCAGTCTCGCGTAATCTTCTAGCGCGACACAAGCAATCTCTAGGACGCCTTGCTCTAAACAGCGGTGCCCGTAACGACGGAACACGGTGGGCTCATTCACTTGCGAAACAAGCCCCTGCAATCGCCTGAGGGTTTCCGGCTCAATTCGTCTTCCGCCGTCGAAAA
>JBMYRY010000480.1:0-2946 GCA_049602795.1 Bradymonadia bacterium | reverse complement strand
GACAGTTTCTCGTAAGACATAAAGGGGCAACTGTGTTACCGTACGTCCGTCTCTCGCAGTGCAGCTCTTGATTTTTTCAAGCTCGGCTGTGGAGACGAGGCGATGAATGTTGAGCAGTGGGGAGATGAAATGAATCGAGTACAGGTATTGATTGCCGTGGGGCTGTTCTTGGTCTTAGCGATCTTTGGCTGGCGGACTTATCTCGAAAAAGCTTCGCACAGGGATCGAAGTGATTCTCGAGGGTTACCAGCCAAGTTTATGAACGACGTCAAGGCATTTAAAGCCTCGAACAAAGACAGTACCACCAAAAAAACTAACAAACAGCCCACTGTGACGCCTACAAATAAGGCTGATGGAGCAGAACCGGCTGCACCCAAGGTAGCACCAGCAGCACCAGCAACCGAAAAGAAAGAGTAAGCGGTTCTGCTCAACTCCGAGTTCGACGGCTATTTCGGCGTGTAACCTAGGGATGGCGCGAGCCATTTTTCTGCATCTTGAAGGGATAGACCCTTGCGGTCCGCATACGCTTGAACTTGGTCCTTGTCGATACGACCGAGCCCGAAGTATCGAGCCTGTGAATGACCAAAATACCATCCGCTCACCGAGGAGGCTGGATGCATTGCGTACGATTCGGTGAGTCTTGCACCAATCGATGCTTCTGCGTTGAGTAGCTCAAATATCGTTCTTTTTTCTGTGTGATCGGGGCAAGCCGGATAGCCGGGCGCTGGTCTGATACCGTCGTATGCTTCCGCAATCAATGATTCATTGGACAGGGCTTCATCGGATGCGTAACCCCAAAAGACTTGTCTCACTTGCTCGTGTAAGTGCTCAGCGAATGCCTCCGCCAACCGGTCTGCGACGGCCTTCATCATGATGCCGGAATAATCGTCGCCACCTGCCTTGGCTCTCTCTACGAGTTCATCGAGTTCCTGACCAACACTAACGGCGAAACAGCCCATGTAATCCGTGTCATTTTCCACGATGAAATCTGCAAGCGAGAGGCTTGGTTTACCCAGTGGTCTAGCGACTTGCTGCCTTAGCATGTGGAAGGTATGAGTGTGCTCATTGGAGGTTGGGTCATAGACGTGTAGGTCGTCCCCGTGGCGTATGACGGGAAATAGACTGAAGACACCGTGTGCTGTGACTGCGTTGCTCTTGCACCAGTCATCGAGGAGGTGATTCGCTTCGTCGATCACCTTTCGAGCATGTATACCCACTGTCTTATCCGCGAGAATGTCGGGATAACGACCCGGCAGTTCCCAAACTCTCAAAAATGGTGTCCAATCGATGCGGTTCCGTAACACCGATAGGTCACATCGCTCTATAATCTTTACACCGAGATGCTTTGGTTTTTGGGATGGCTCATCGAGTTGCAAGCGATTCTCGTATGCGCGGTCGAGGGACCACAGTTTTGGACCATTTCTACGGGTGTATCTGGATCGTACCGCTTCGTAATCCGATGAGATCTCTAGCAAATAAGGTTCACGACGTTCTCGGCTCACTAATTGTGAAACGACGTCCACCGCTCTTGAAGCGTCTATGACGTGTACAACGCCTGCATCATACACCTGGTCGATCTTAAGGGCGGTGTGAGTCCGCGAGGTCGTCGCCCCTCCAAGGATCAGTGGGATGTTCATCGCTCGACGTTGCATTTCTTTCGCCACATGTACCATTTCGTCGAGAGAAGGGGTAATCAGACCGCTTAGACCAATAATGTCCACTGAATGCTCAATGGCGGCGTCAAGAATGTCCTGAGCTGGCACCATCACACCGAGGTCGATGACTGAATAATCGTTACATTGCAACACAATGCCGACGATGTTTTTCCCAATATCATGGACATCGCCCTTGACCGTTGCCATTAATATCGTTGGCTTACGCTTTACGGTTGATTCACAAGCCTCCATTTCCAAGTATGGCTGCAAATAATTGACAGAGAGTTTCATCACGCGGGCGCTCTTCACCACCTGAGGAAGAAACATCTGTCCGCTGCCAAACAAGTCTCCCACTGTATTCATGCCGGCCATGAGGGGACCCTCAATGACATCTAGGGGCCTTGGATATTTTAGGCGCGCTTCCTCCGTATCTTCGACGATAAAGCGATGATCTCCGTGAACAAGGGCATATGAAAGGCGTTCTTCCACGTTCTTTTCGCGCCATTCGAGCTTGTTTTCTGTGGTTGATTTTGTGTCCTTTAATTGAGTCGCAAGCTCAACGAGTCGCTCGGTTGCGTCGTCTCTGCGGTCCAACAAGACATCTTCTACATGAACTTTAAGCTCGTCATCGAGGTCGGCATATACGGCAAGTTGCCCGGCATTGACAATGCCCATGTCCATACCTGCCTCGATACTATGATAGAGAAAAGCGGAGTGAATCGCTTCCCGGAGGGTGTCATGACCTCGGAAGGAGAAGGAGATATTGCTTACGCCGCCGCTCACGAGTGCATAAGGCAAGTGAGTCTTGATGAAGCGAGTCGCTTCAATGAAATCGAGACCGTATCGGCGGTGCTCGTTGATACCAGTTGCTACGGCAAAAATATTGGGATCAAAAATAATGTCTTCTGGGGGAAATTCTAATCTATCGACGAGGAGATCATAGGCGCGCTTACAAATCGATTGACGACGTTCAAGGGTGTCAGCCTGCCCGTGCTCATCGAAGGCCATTACTACAACCGCTGCACCGTAGAGACGACACAGACGTGCCTGTGAAAGAAAAAGTTCTTCACCCTCTTTGAGGCTAATCGAATTAACAATGCCTTTACCTTGAATACACTGCAAACCTGCTTCGATGACACTCCATTTTGAGGAGTCAATCATGATCGGAACTCGAGAGATGTCCGGCTCCGATGCGATGAGGTTGAGAAATTTGACCATGGCTTTTTCGCCGTCGATTAAGCCGTCATCCATGTTGACGTCAATAATCTGGGCCCCATTTTCAACTTGTTGC
>JBMYRY010000479.1:0-2984 GCA_049602795.1 Bradymonadia bacterium | reverse complement strand
TTCTGAGGCTCTGAAGCTGCGAGCAGTTTTAGGTACAGGTAGCTGCGACCTCTGAGTCCTAATTCAACTCGTTTCATTTCACTGCCAGTAGCGGTCACGTTGACGAGTTGTGAATATGAGACATCGGCACGTAGGTCCAAACCGCCCACGGCTGCCGCGCCATGACAGGCGGCATTAGTACACCCTTGACCATCGAAGAGTTTGGTCTGCAATCCTTCGTATGTACTTGTGAACGCCTCCGAATTAGCGGACGTAGAATCTTCCGACTTTGAGTCGGAACAACCGGCGACGGCGAGACATATATAGCCTAGAGTCAATGCGACAAGGATGCGATTTCTCATCTGAAAATACTCCATCAAAGTTAATATGGTCGTGCTATTGCTAGAACGCTATCCAAGGCTTGTTGAGCAATTATGGAGGGGAATAAATTTCACGTGAGCACAGGAATGTTAACGTTGATCGGACATTCAACTCGTGCGTTCTTTCTAAGCTCACGATTTGGTCAACAATATTGGGTTAGCATTGGGTTTTGAGTTGTGGAGGCCAAGTGTTCTAGGAGACTCAGCGATGCATGAACAGCCTCAAATTTTAGTCATTGAAGACGATGCAGGTGTCGCACAGGGCCTTGTTAATGGCCTCAGAAAGGCGGGCTTTCGAACCAGTCTTGCGGTCAATGGTGACCAAGGGCTTCATTGTATTCTGGCAGAGCCGTTCGATTTGGTTTTGCTTGACCTCATGTTGCCTGGACGCACAGGATTCGAGGTCCTTGAGGCAATCACTCATCGGGTGTCTGTACCGACGATCGTTTTATCAGCACTGAATGATCTGCCTGCACGTCTCAAGAGCTTTGAGAAAGGCGCAGTGGACTTTGTGCCGAAGCCTTTTTTTATGGAAGAACTGGTTGCCCGAATTAGGTCGCGTCTTGACGTTCGACAAGAGCAAACGCATAAGCTTTTCATCCTCGGTGACACGGTTCTTGATCTCGATGCGCGGACGGTCTTGCGACGTGATGTAGATCTCGGCATGACAGGCTATGAGTTCAATGTTCTTGCGTTTCTTTGTGAACGAGCCGGTAGAGCTCAAACGCGTGGTCAGATTGCTGAGCACGCACTCTCTGAAGATGGGGATTGCTGTGACCGAACCGTAGACAGCCATATCTCGAGAATTCGAAAAAAGCTAGGATCAGAGACCGGTCTGCTAATCAAAACCGTTTGGGGCATCGGCTACCGCTGCGATGTGAGCGAGCGATGAGCCGTTCTTTATCGCGAAGAGTAGTTTTTGGGGCGGTCTTTGGGTCTGTTTTGGTCGGAGCATTTACGCTGATCGGGCTCCGGCTGGCACGTCCGTTGGTTCATCATGCTGTGATCGAGTACCGACTCAGTGCCATTGATTTCTCAAAATGCAGCGCATCACCAAAAAGCTGGGGCTGGGTGTCTGGAGACATCTCTTTATACGGCTACCAATCCTCTGGACGATCTCTGAATCCCGGTGCGCCGGCGATAGAGCCCGCACTTCTGCAGCGGGCTCGAGAGAAGGAGGGCGTTGCGATTAGGTCTTCTTCCGACCGAACTGTTTTTGTGCTTGTTCGTAATGTTGAGGGTCCATGTTCTGTCATCCGAGGCACGACCAACGGTCCGGGAAGGGCACCCGTAAAGTGGATTCTTGTTGTCCTGATGGGGGCCATCTTATTTGGGACGATTTTTGCCGCTCTAGGCACATTGTTTTTGGTTGTGAGACCGCTGAGAGCACGGATTGAAGCCCTGTCAAAGGCAGCAAGAGATGTCGGTAGTGAGTCATTCACACCAGAATCGGGTATCTCGGACGCTTTGGGTGACATCGCAAATGTCCTGACTGAGAGTAATGCACGAATCCTCAAGACCCAGGCTACGCTTGAATTGAGAAATCGTGCACTGGAACAACATCTTGCTGAGATCGCGCATGATTTACGAACCCCCCTCGCTAGCATGCATCTCGCCTTAGAATCCTTGGCAACGAACTCAAGTGAACCAGTTCAGTATGAAGCACAACGTGCCCTTGCGGATGCGATGTTTTTGTCGTCCCTGGTTGACAATCTACATCACGGGACCCGCCTTCGACACGAGGTGCAGGTGACATCCGGTCGAGTTGAACTATCAGATCTGATTCGTCGGCTAGAGCACAGATTCACCATCGTCGGCCGGCACAGGGAGATACAGGTGGGCGCCAATACGCCGGAATTTCCGGTTTGGGTAGGCTGCACGCCGGCGCTGGCTGAGCGTGCAGTGGGGAACCTGATCCAAAATGCGGTTGAACACAATCATAGGGGCGGTCATGTCGCCATCAAGCTTGGTGTGTTCGATGATGGGCAGCGCTTTCAATTATCGATTATAGACGATGGTCCAGGCATCCCCGATGAAACCTTTGCGAGCCTTCAAAATGAATCTTTCATCCTTGACGAGGCTCGCCCACGTGGACCTGGTTTGGGTACCATGATCACACAAGAAGTCGCACGCCGTGCTGGGTGGTCGATTCAATATATGAGATTGACGCCGCGAGGACTCGAAGTCCGACTTGAGGGCAAGGTGGAGATACGCACTTAATCCGGGTCAAGTCATGATCGGGTTTGGCTTGAAAGTCATCAAAACCCAGTAATCACGCTCATTAGCAAGGGCAGGAGGGTCGAGGTCCGGCGTGTTTAGCGATTCCAAACACATGTCATTGCATCTGTCTCAAGACTCAGCTCAAATCGCCAAAGATTGAGCAGGGCATGCAGCTTCAAACAGGTCATACTTTGGTAATCGCTTTAATTTTCATGTCGAAACGTTCACAATGAGTAGATTTAAGTCTGTATCTTGATCGCGTTTGCATGAATCTAAGTGTATTGGGAAGCGAGTTCGTAATGCTGTTTAACGATGTGTGTAGCAATAGTAGAGTCCGCAAGGTGCTGATGGCGATTACTGTGGGGCTCTGCTTGTTCAACATGGCAGATGCCAAACCACGGGCTT